>CAYTJL010000017.1:22427-68152 GCA_964437785.1 uncultured Polyangiaceae bacterium | reverse complement strand
CGCCTCAGCGAAGCTCTCTGCCAAGACCCCGCCTCAGCGAAGCTCTCTGCCAAGACCACGCCTCAGCGAAGCTCTCTGCCAAAGACAACGCCTTTACGTGCCTCTCTGCCAAGACTATGGTGGCGGCGATGCGTCTCCTCGTCATGGCCGCGGCCTCGCTCCTGCTCGTGGGCTGCGCGCTCGATCCGCTCGTGTTGCCGGAGGGCAGCGCGTATTGCCCGGAGGACCGCCGCCTGCCCGACGGCGCGTGTTGCCCTGCGTGGACCATCGTCGCTCATCGCACCTGCGAAGAGCGGCCGTTCGTGCTGCCGAGCGCGGAGGAGCGGTGGGGCTCGGCGAGCGAAGGCGGGCTCCGCGTCGCGCTCGACGCCGAGGGCTTGGCGGTCGTCGTTCACGAGACGCAGGCCGGCGTCGAGCTGCTCGAGGAGCGCCTGCTCCACGAATTCAACACACGTGATCTCGGAGGGATCTTGGCGGGCGGGCGCGCGCCCGCGCTCGCGGTGGGCCAAGACCGCACCGTCGCGATCGCGTGGGTGAGCCCCGCCGGGCTCCAAGCGTTGGTCCGCCCTCGGAGCGTCGATTGGGATCCCCTTCAAATCGAGTCGATCTCGCTCTCTCCCGCGGTCGGCGCGCCGTCGCTCGCCATGACGCCCGAGGGCGAGCTGCTCCTCGCGTGGACCCAAAACACCGCCGGCGGCCCGAGCGTCTTCGTGGCGCGTAGGTCCCCGAGCGGCGATTGGTCCTTGCCCGATCTCGCAAACGACGTTCTCTCGGCCGGGCCCTCCAACGGAGCTATGGTGTCCGCGGGGCCTTCGGGCCAAGCCCTCGTCGCGTGGCGCGAGGGAGGTGCCGTGATCGCCCGCGAGCGCAGGGCCTACGGAGAGGCGTTTGGCCCGCCCATTACGCTCTCTCCCTTCGACGGGGACGCCCTCGACGAGCCCCCTTCGATCGCCGTCGGCCCGACAGGCGAGGTCGCGGCGGCGTTCCGCTTGGGCAAAGGCCCCTTGTTCCTCGCGACCCGCCCGCGCGACGGCGCGTGGATCCTCCCCCAAACGCCCTTCTCTCCGCCCGACGAGATCATCACTTATCCTCCCGCGATCGCCTTTGGCCCGCTCGGCGAGCTCTACGTGGCTTGGGCCGAGGAGGGGGGCTTGCACGCCGCGAGGCGCGCGGCGAGCGGCCTTTGGATCGAGGACGGGACGCGCGCGGCGCTCGCCGATCTCGATCACCTGGTGACCGGCGCTCCCGTGCTCGGCGCCGGCCCCGAAGGAGGGGTGTTGATCGCCGCGCCCACGTCCTCGGGCGTCGTCGCGCGCCGCGCCAAAGGGCTCAACGTGCCTTGGGACCCGCCGAGCCTGCTCTCGGCCTCTTCTTCCGGCGGCGGCGCCGGCCCCGCGGCCGCGATTGGCCTCCACGACCGCGCGATCGTCGGGTTTGCCGCCCAAAACAAGCTCGCGTTCGCGTTCATCGAGTGAGCGCACCTCCTGCGTGCGCTGCGCATGGATTGCATCGCGATCGCAGGTCGTGCGAGTCTCCCCGCCTCGTTCTCTTGGCCGCACTCTTGCTCACCTATTGAGGTGCGATGATGTTCTCCAAGCTCCAGACCGTGCTCGTCGCGCTCGACAACTCTCCGCGCGCGCCGAGCGTGCTCGAGGCGGCGATCGATCTCGCCAAGCTCTCGGGGGCCGAGCTGGTGCTCTTCCGAGGGGTGGGGCTCCCGCTCGATCTGCCGCACGACGCGCTCGGCGTCTCGCCGTCGAACGTGCCGCAGATCCTCGAAAGGCACGCGCGCGAGGAGCTCGACAAGCTGCTCGCCCTCGTGCCGGAGGGCGTGCGCGCGCGCGTCGTGGTGCGGCCCGGCGTGCCGTGGGAGTCCATCTGCCACGCGTCGCGCGACGTGAGCGCCGACGTGATCGTGATCGGATCACACGGCTTCTCCGGCCTCGATCGCATCCTCGGCACGACCGCGGCCCGCGTCGTCAACCACGCCGACAGGACGGTCGTGGTGGTGCGCGACAGGCCGCGCTGAGAGAGCATGACCTTGGGCGCCGAGACCTTATTCGAAGAGCTCAAACGCTACGTCCGGTTCGGCGATCGTGAGAGCCGCCTGCTCGCGGAGCTCCGGCCGCACGCCGCGCCCGTGCTCGAGGACGTCGCGGAGCGCTTTTACGAGCGCACGCGCGAGCACGAGGCCGCGCACGAGGTCTTCAAGGACGAGGCGCAGGTCGAGAGGCTCAAGCGGTCGCTCGTGCGCTGGATGGATCGCCTGCTCACGGGCCCGCACGACGAGGCGTACTTCCACGAGAGCGCCAAGATCGGCCGCATGCACGTCCGCATCGGGCTCCCGCAGCGCTACATGCTCACGGCGATGTCCCTCGTGCGATCGGAGCTCGGCGCGGTCGCGCGCGACGCGTTGGGAGATCGCGCGACCGAGGTCCAGGACGCGCTCTGCCGCGCGCTCGATCTCGAGCTCGCGGTGATGCTCGAGACCTACAAGGATGCGTCCATCGAGCTCATTCAGAGCGTCGAGCGGATCGAGCGCGCGGAGGTCGATCGCGCCCTCGCGCGCACCGAGCACCGCTATCGCAGCGCGGTCGAGCTCGCGCGCGTGCTCGTGATCGGCGTCGACGAAGAGGGCAAGATCCTCCTCTTCAACCGCGAGGCCGAGCGGACCACGGGCTTCGATCGCTACGAGGTGATCGGCAAGAGCTTCGTGGACACGCTCCTCGCCGAGGAGCTGCGCGCCGAGCACGGCCCGCGCTTCTCGGCCGCGGCGCGCGGCGAGAGCGTGCCCGACGAGGCGATCGACGCCGCGGTCGTCACGCGCGCGGGCAAGCTCCGCGACGTGCGCTTGCAGCTCGCGTACGCGCCGCTCTCGGCGCAGCGCGGGCCCCCTTCGCTCCCGCCCTCGAGCCCGAGCAACGGTGGCGGCGGCAACGAGCGCGAGGTGGTGCTCTTCATCATCGGCCCCGACACCACCGAGGAGCAGCTCCTCGCGGCGCGCGTGCGCAAGAGCGAGAAGCTCGCCGCGGTGGGGACGCTCGCGGCCGGCCTCGCGCACGAGATCCGCAACCCGCTCAACGGCGCGCGTCTCAACCTCATCTTCTTGGAGCGCGGCCTCAAGCGCATGGGCAACGACCCCGATCTGCTCGACGCCGTGGGCACCGTGAGCGACGAGATCCTCCGGCTCTCCGCGCTCGTGACGGACTTCCTCGACTTCGCGCGACCGAAGCCGATCGAGCCCGCGACCATGAGCGTGCGCGCGCTGTTCGAGCGCGCGGAGTCGCTCGTGCGCGCAGACGCCGAGGCCGCGGGCTCGCGCGTGGTGATCGATCTGCCCGCGTCGGACCTGTCGATCGTGGCCGACGCGCACAAGCTCGAGCAGGTGCTCTTGAACCTGCTCAAGAATGCGATCGAAGCGCTCGCGTCGTCGGGCGGAGGCAAGGTCGTGATGCGCGCGCGGCGATCGCCGCGCAAGATCGCGATCGAGGTCGAGGACGAGGGGCCGGGCTTGGTCTCGCCCGAGGCCCCGATCTTCGATCCGTTCTTCTCCACCAAGCCACGAGGCACTGGGCTCGGGCTCTCGATCGTGCATAGGATCGTGAGCGATCACGACGGCGTCATCGACGTCGACTCCAGGCCCGGCCGCACCGTCTTCCGCATGACGTTGCCCATCGAACCGACACCCATGCCCGAGAGAGCGCACCGATCATGAACGCGAACAAAGACATGAAGGCGAGGGTGCTGGTCGTCGACGACGAGGCGAGCGCGCTACGCGGCCTCGAACGGCTCTTGGAGCAAGAGGGATACAAGGTCGACACGGCCGCGGACGGCGCGGGCGCGCTCGCGGTCGCCGCGGAGCGGCCGCCGGACGTGGTCGTGACGGACCTCAAGATGCCGCGCATGGACGGCGTCGAGCTGCTCGCCAAGCTGCACGAACAAGACGCGCACCTGCCCGTGATCGTCGTCACCGCGTACGGCGAGGTCGGCACCGCGGTGCAGGCCATCCGCGCCGGCGCCGAGGACTACCTCACGAAGCCCGTCGACTTCGACGCGCTGATGGTCGCGATCGAGCGCGCGCTCTCGCGCCGCGAGCTGTCGTCCGAGGCCGAGAACCTGCGCCGTCACCTCTCCGAGCGCGAGGGCGACGGGCTCGTGGGCCTGCTCGGCGCGAGCCCCGCGATGCAGAAGGTCTATCGCATGGCGCAGCAGGTCGCGGGCGCCAAGGCCACGGTGCTCATCACGGGCGAGAGCGGCACCGGCAAGGGCGAGCTCGCGCGCGCGGTTCACCTCAAGAGTCCAAGAGCGCGCGGCCCGTTCGTGCAGCTCCACTGCGCCGCGCTCACCGAGACGCTCCTGGAGAGCGAGCTGTTCGGCCACGAAAAAGGCTCGTTTACAGGCGCGGATCGGCGCCGCGTCGGGCGCTTCGAGCAGGCGAGCGGCGGCACGTTGTTCCTCGACGAGGTCGGCGAGATCCCCGCCGCGACGCAGGTCAAGCTGCTGCGCGTGCTGCAAGAGAGGACGTTCGAGCGCGTCGGCGGCAACGAGCCCATCGCGGTCGACGTGCGCCTGCTCGCGGCGACCAACCGCGATCTCGCGGCCGACGTCGAGGAGGGGCGCTTCCGCGAGGACCTCTATTACCGGCTCAACGTCGTGCGCATCGAGATGCCGCCGCTCCGCCAGCGCGGCATGGATATCCTCCTCCTCGCCAACCACTTTTTGCGCAAGTACGCGCAAGAAAATGGTCGCCGCATCGAGGGCTTCTCCGACAAGGCGCGCGCGAAGATCCTGGCGCACCACTGGCCGGGCAACGTGCGCGAGCTTCAAAACGCGATCGAGCGCGCGACGGTGCTCTGCGAGACCAAGCAGGTCGAGGAGTCCGATCTCCCCATCGACGTCGCTCCCGCGGTGCGCGGCGGGCTCGGCGTGCGCGTCCCCGGCTCGACCATGGCCGAGATCGAGCGCTACGCGATCCTCACCACGCTCGAAGCGGTCTCTGGATCCACGACAAAAGCCGCCGAGATGCTCGACATCAGCGTGCGCACCATCCAATACCGCCTCCACGAGTACGGGCTCGCCGGCAAGAAGGATAAACTCTGATCGCTGGCACGAAGGTTGATTGATTCGAGCCCCATGATGGCAGGGGATCGAGCGCGGATTCTGGTGGTCGACGACGACGCGCGGACCATGCGTGTCCTGTCGCGGATGTTGCGTGAAGACGGCTTTGAGGTGGAGTCGGCGACGGACGGCGCCGCGGCCATCGCGCGGTTCGGCCGCGATCCGCTGCCGGACGCGCTCGTCACCGATCTTCATCTCCCGCACGCAGACGGGCTCGCGGTGGCGCGTTATGCAGAGTCGCGCCGCCCCGGGATTCGCGTGTACGTGGTGACGGGATATCCCGAGCTCGTCGCCAAAGACCCGCTCATGCCGGAGGAGAGGGTGTTCGTAAAGCCCCTCGACTACGGCAAGCTCAGCAAGGCGCTCGCCGGCTGAGAGGGCTCAGCAGGCCGCGAGAATCGCGGCCCCCAGCCCCGGCTTGGGGGCGCAGCCCCCATCGTGACCACGCGCAAAGCATGCACGCTGAGCGCAAAGCGCGCTCCCTCCACCGCACGAAAAGTAACTTTGGCCGTCCCCTCGCGATGGTCCCTAGATTGCACGAGGCGGCGCCGTGGACGAACGTCGGGAATGGGTCCCCGGGACGGGGCTCCCTTTGTATGCGCTTTTGATCCTCATCGGAGCTTCCGTCGGTCTCTTCGTGTTTTGGAACGGCGCGCTCTGGCGCGTCCCGCGCGGCACGTCCCACGTCGGGAGGTTCGTTGTCTCGTACCTCGCGGTCATCCCTATCGGCGCGCTGCTGCTCGCCGCGCTCAAGCGCCTCACGTGGGCGCGGTTCGTGACGAGCGTCGCCGTCGTGTGGGCCGTGAAGCTGGTGATGAGCTCGCTCATCTATGAGGCCGTGGCGCTCTCGAAGCTCTGATGACGACACACAGGAGGTCTCTTTTGAACCATCGACGATTGGTCGCGGGGCTCGCGATCGCGGGGGCGATCACCGGGCTCTCGTGCGAAAAGGATGACTGGTCGCCCGATCTGTTGAAGAGCGGGTCGCACGACGCCAAGGCGGACGTCCTCCGCCGCGGCAAAGAGCAATACAACATGTATTGTGTCGGTTGCCACGGCGAGGCGGGCGACGGCGAGGGGCCCGCCGCGCGGTTCCTCGATCCGAAGCCGCGCGACTTCCGTAAAGGGAGGGTCAAGTTCGCGGCGGTCCCCGCGGGCACCATGCCGCGCGACGAGGACCTCATGGCCCTCTTGAACCACGGGCTCCGCGGCACGTCGATGCCGTCATGGGCCCTCATCGCCGAGAACGACAAACGCGCCATCGTCGCGTACATCAAGACCTTCTCCGAGGTGTGGCGCAAAGAGGCCCCCGGCGCCGCGGTGCCCATCAAGCCCGATCCCTTCCGCAAGAAGCCCGAGCGCGGCGTCGAGGAGGGGGAGAAGGTGTATCACGGGCTCGCGGCGTGCTTCAGCTGTCACCCCGCTTATGCGGACAAACCCACCATCGCAGCGGCCATGAAGGAGGCCGACGTCCCGCTCTCGGGCTTCCGCCCCGACCTCTATGAGTCCATCGTCAAAGAGAGCGATTGGGGCGCGCCCATCAAGCCCCCTGACTTCCTCCAAGACATGACCAAATTCGCGACCACCAAAGAGGAGCTCGCCAAGGTCATCGCGGCCGGCGTGGGCGGCACGGCCATGCCCTCGTGGGGAGAGACGCTCACCGACAAACAGCTCTGGGGCCTCGCGTATTACGTCGAGTCGCTCGTCCAAAAGCGCGGCTCCAAAGAGGCCGCGGAGATGAGGGCCAAGCTCAACGGCCAGCCGGAGTACAAGCCCCCTCCGCCGCCGCCTCCCCCGCCGCCGCCCGCGCCCGAGCCGCCGCCGAGCGGATCGGCGTCCGCCGGGCCCCCTGGATCGCCGAGCGCCTCGGCCTCGGCTGCGCCTCACGCTCCCCCGAAGGGCAAATAGAGGAGAAGATTCATGACAACCACCGCTGCCATCGCCGCTTCGGGGGACGCCAAGGGCGAGCCCCTCGTCGATCGACCCATGGTGAAGGCCCACCTCGTGGCGGGCTTCACGTTCTTCTTCGTCGCCATCTTCGGAGGGCTTTTTTACGCGCTCCAGCTCTCCAAGCTCTATCCCTTCCCGGGCGTCGAGCTGCTCTCGCCGGGCCGCGTGCGGATGATCCACACGAACGGCATCGCGTACGGCTTCTTGTTCAACAGCTTCATCGCCGCGCTCCACTGGATCGTCCCGCGCCTCACCGGGCATCACATGCTCCACAAAGGCCTCTCGCGCTTCATCTTCTGGGCGTGGCAGGCCATCGTGGCGCTCACCGCGATCGGCATCCTCGGCGGCAAGGCGCAGGCGATCGAGTGGGGTGAGACACCCACCTTCGTCGACCCGATCGTGGTCGTCGGCGCGGCGGCGCTCATCGCCAACACCGCGACGCCGATCCTCAAGGTCCGCAGCAAGAAGCTCTACGTCACGCTCTGGTACTTCTCGGCGATGCTCGTCTGGCTGCCGCTCACGTACGTGATGGGCAACTTCGTGCCTCAATACTTCGTGCCGGGCGCGGGCGGCGCGGCGGTCACGGGCCTCTACATTCATGATCTCGTCGGCCTCACGGTCACGCCGCTCGGCTGGGGCATGATGTATTACTTCGTGCCGGTCATCACCAAGAAGCCCGTTTGGAGCCACACCCTCTCGCTCATCGGCTTCTGGGGCCTCGCGTTCTTCTATCCGCTCAACGGCGTCCATCACTTCTTCTGGAGCCCCATCCCGATGTACGCCCAATACGGCGCCGTGATGAGCACCATCGCCGTCGAGATCGTGGTCTTCACGGTCATCGTGAACTTCTTCGTCACCCTGCGCGGCCGCGGCGACCTCCTCCGCACGAGCCTGCCTATCCGGTGGTTCTACACCGGCATGGTGCTCTACTTCGTCACGTGCTTCCAGTGCGCGTTCCAAACCACGCTCACGCTCCAGAAGCTCATCCACTTCTCGGATTGGGTCGTGGCGCACGCGCACCTCGTCATGTTCGGCGTCTTCAGCTTCTGGATCGTCGGCATGATCGTCTATCTGTGGCCCAAGCTCGTCGGCGCCCCGTGGTACAGCGACAAGCTCAACGGGTGGGTCTATTGGATCGCGACCATCGGCCTCTTCGTGATGTTCATCGACCTCACCATCGCCGGTGTGGTGCAGGGTTATCTGTGGCAGAACCTCGCGCCGTGGGAGCGCTCGCTCACCGCGTCGATGCCGTTCTGGCACATCCGCTCGCTCGCCGGGCTCGCCATCCTCATCGCCTTCATGTTGAAGGCGTACAACATGTGGATGACCGCGCGGAGCGCCAAAGAGGCTCCCACCAAGGCCCCTGAGCCCGACGCCGCCGAGGCGACGGCGTGAGCCGATCAAAGGAGTAAGAGAGAGCCATGGAAAAGCTCGGTACAATTACGATCGGCGGCGGCGTCGCGTGCTTCGCCCTCGCGTGGGTGCTCACGGGGTATCTGCCCCTCAAGCACCTCTCCACCATCCCGTACAAGAAGCTCGAAGAGGTCGCGCCGGATCCCAGCATGGAGTTCCTCGCCCTCGCCAAGAAGTACCCCGACGCGATGAAGCGTTATTACGGCGAGCCCAACGGCGACGCGTATCGCAAGGCGCTCCGGCTCGGCCGTGACGTCTACATCGCGGAGGCGTGCTGGCACTGCCACTCTCAATACGTCCGCCCCGTCTCCAACGAGGAGCCCCGGTTCGGCAAGGTGTCGTACGCGAGTGAGTACATGAACGAGCTGTTCTTGCCTCACCTCTTCGGCACCCGCCGTGTAGGCCCGGATCTCATCCGCGAGTCGGGCAAGCACGGCGTCGATTGGCACGTCGCGCACTTCTACGATCCTGCGATGGTCGCGCCCACGAGCGTCATGCCGCGGTACACGTGGTTCTATGACGGCGAGGTGCCGAACGAGCGCGGGATCGCGATCATCACGTACGTGTCGTGGCTCGGGAGCTGGGCGACGCCCGAGGCGGTCGCGCACGCCGAGAAGGAGGCCAAATGACCTTCATGGAAAAAGTGCTGGGACACCTGCCCTCCGCGCTCACCAAGGGTGAGCGCCAAGAGCGCATCGCGATGTGGGTCGCGATGATCGTGGGGATCGTCCTGTCGGGCCTCGCGTTCGCTTACAAGGTGGCTGAGTTCCTCTTTACGCTGAGCGCCAAAGAGGTCCAAGGCTTCGCCGACGTCCCCGTCGCCGTGTACTTCATGGTGGCGGCGGGGTGGCTGCTCCTCCTCGTGTGGAGCTTCGTGTCCGGTCAGTTCGCGGATCCCGAGCGATCCAAGTACGACATGCTCGCGCAGGAGGAGGAATATGAGCGCCGCGGAGAGTGAAAAGAAGGAGGAGCACCCGCTCTTCACCGAGCACGAGCAGAAGGCGACGCTGCTCGGCTACGATCATGACTCCAAGATGCCCGTCGTCGTGACGCTCGTTTGGCTCTGCGCCCTCCTCGGGCTCGGCGTTTATTTCGTCACGCTCTACATCCCCGACGTGCGGCTCTGGAGCAGCCCGTAAAGAGAGCAGGGGAACGGACCGGGAGAATGGATAAGCCCCTTTGCCAGCACTGCCGTTTGGCCGCCGCGGACAGCTCGGGCTACTGCTGTTACGGCTGCTCGCTGGCGGCCGAGCTCATGGCGGATGGCAAAGGGGATCGCGGCAAGCTCTACGGCGTCTTCACGTTCTCGCTGCTCCTGTCGATGATCGTGATGATGCTCTCGCTCTTCCTCTTCGCGGAGGACGTGTATCAAGACGGCGCGAGCGCGGGCCTCGCGCCGCTCCGGGGCTTGTACCGTGTCGCGTCGGGCGCGCTCGCGACGCCGGTCGTCGCGCTCCTCGGCGCGCCGCTCGTCAAGCGCCTCCTCCACGAGCGTCGTTTGAGCATGGAGCTCTTCATCGTGGTGAGCGCGGGCGCGGCCTACCTCCTGTCGATCGCGAACCTCGCGCTCGGCCGGCGAGGCGTCTATTTCGACAGCGCGACGTCGGCGCTCGTGCTCGCCACGTTGGGTCGTTATCTGGAGGCGAGCGCGCGCGCCAAGGCGAGCCTCGTCATCGCTCCTTCGGTGAACGGCGGCGGCGAGCGCGCGATCCTCGACGAGGGCGGCGCGCAGAGGCCCATCGACACCGCCTCGATTGAAGAGGGCATGACCCTCATCGTGCCAGTCGAGACGACGTTGCCCGTGGACGCCAAGGTGATTGAGCCGGTCGAGCTCAACCTGGGTGTCCTCACCGGCGTCGCCGCTCCGGTGCTCCGCCGTCCGGGCGACGAGGTCCCTGCGGGCGCCATCCCCATCTCGGGCCCTCTCCGCTGCGTCGCGCTCCGCGCCGCGCGCGCGTCGACGTTGGAGCGGCTCGCGGCGCTCGCCAAATCGCTCGGCGATCGAAGGGGCAAGCTGCTTCGGCTCGCCGACACGTTCGCGGCGCTGCTCGTCCCGTTCGTGGGCGTGGCCGCGGCCTCCGCCGCGCTCTACCACGCGAGGCGCTCGGGCGCGGGCGAAGCGACGGTGGCCGCGCTCGCGGTGGTGCTCGCCGCGTGCCCGTGCACCTATGGAGTCTCGACGCCGCTCGTGCTGTGGATCGCGCTCCGCAAAGCCCTCTCGCGAGGGGTGGTGATCAGGAACGCGGCCGCCATCGAGGAGATCGCGTCGGTCAAGCGTGTTGCGTTCGACAAGACAGGCACGCTCACGCACGATGATCTCGACGTGATCGGCGCGGACGTCGCGCCGAGCGCGGACCCGGCCGAGGTCGCGGCGCTGGTGCTCGCGCTCGAAGAGGGCAGGGGGCACCCCGTCGCTCGTGCCTTGGTGAAATGGGCTCAAAAGCGCGCCGGCGCGGTCCCTCACCTGACGTCCAAAGAGCACGTCGTGGGCTCAGGCGTCCTCGCGATCGACGAGGGCGGGCGCGAGATCCGTTTGGGCTCGGCGCGGTGGGTCGGCCTCTCGGGGGCTCGGGCTCCGCGCGTCGTCCTTACGAGAGGGGGTGAGGCGCTCGCCCGCTTCGACGTGGGAGAGCGCCAAAGGGCCGACGCGGCGCCCGCCGTCGCGGCGCTCCACGAGCTCGGCGTCGAGGTCGAGATCGTCACGGGCGACAGCAGCGAGGCGACCGCCGCGTTCGCGAAGGTGCTTGGCGTGGCCGCGTTCGCCTCGCTCTCACCCGAGGACAAGGTCGCTCATTTGGCGCGCGCGGGGGCCCAAACCGCCTTCGTGGGCGACGGCCTCAACGACGCTCCGGCGCTCGCCGCGGCGGGGCCGAGCTTCGCGGTCGAGCGCGGGACCGCGCTCTCGCGGGGGATGGCGCGCGTGGGGCTCCTCCGCGACGATCTCACGCTCGTGCCGTGGACCATCGGTCTTTGCCGCCGCGCCGTCCGCGCCGCCAAGCAAAACCTCGTTCTGTCAACGGTGTACAACATCGCATTTGTCGGGCTCGCCGCGTCCGGCGCGCTCAAGCCGGTGTGGGCGGGCGTCAGCATGTTGACCGCGTCGCTCATGACGCTGCTGCTCGGGCTCCGCGTGGGGATGGGCGATCAAACCCCGGACGAGCCCGACGGCGCGCCCGCCGGGGCCACGGCGGAGGCGCGGTCGTGAGCTTCGGCGCGCTCCTCGCAGCGTCGTTCGCGGCGGGCATCGTGGGGAACCTCCACTGCGCCGCCATGTGCGGCCCTATCGCGGCGGCGGGGTGCAAGGCCAATAAGAGCGACGCGATCGGGTATTTTGCCGGGCGCGCGGTCGGCTATACCACGCTCGGCGCGGTCCTCGGCCACCTCGGGCGACACGCCCTCTGCGTGCTCCCCATGCGCGCGTTCGAGATCGGCGCGGCCCTGCTCGTCGCGGCGTTCGCCGGATACAAAGGGTGGAGGGCGCTCAAGGCCCCTCGGCCCCAAACGGATCTCGTGCCCCTCCGGCGCAGCGGCAAACCCACGTGGACATCTCTCCTCACGTCCTTTTTGCCAAAACGCGGGATGGGGCTCGGCGTCGCGACGGCCATCCTCCCTTGTGGGCTGCTCCTGCCCGCGTGGGCGCTCGCCGCCTCGACCGCGTCACCCCTTTACGGCGCAGCGGCGATGTTGGTGTTCTCCCTCGCGACGCTCCCCGGTCTCGCGGTCGTCGTGCTCGGGCGCGGGCTCACCACCAAGCTCGGTCGCGCGGTGCCGCCCTGGGCTGAAGGTCTCGGGTGGTGTGCCCTTGCGTTATGGGTGGCCGCGCGCCCGCTCCTTGCGGCTTCCGGCGCCTGCCATCTGCCCCCCTAGAATCTGCTTCCATTGTGCCCCTATCCGGGCGACAATAGAGCCGATGTTCTTCCTTCGTTTGCCCGTGCGCGGTCGCGGAGCCTTCGAGGCTCGGCGCGCGCCTGCATGGACAAGCGCGGATGGACATCCCGCACACCAACGGATCAATCCTGATCCACGTGATGCTTTGAAAATGTTCGATCAAACCGCAGTCTCAGGTGGTGCGCGCCACTGGCCCGATGTCTGCACATGTGCGAGGGTTGGATGAAGCGAGCGGCTGTTTGGATCGCGCTGGCCCTCCCCCTGTTCGTCGCAGGAGCGATGGGGAGCTGTACCGTTCGTGAGAATCCGACGTCCAGCTCGACGTCAACGTCGTCGAGCTCGGGCGGGACGGGCGGTGATGGGGGGATGGGCACAGGGGGCCACACGCCTACGGGCCGCGAGATCTTCGAGGCGTTCGAGCCTCAGATCATGAGCGAGTGCGGCTCGTGCCACAAGCTCGGCGGCGCGGCCGACGCCGCGTTTTTGGCCGAGCCCGACGTCTATTCGAGCATCACGAGCTGGCCTGGTATCGTGGTGCCCAATGCGTCGCAGAGCCTCATCATCACGCACCCGGGCGATCCGAGCCACGGCGCGTCGCAAGCGCCGGACATGACGCCGGATCTGCGCGCCAAGGTGCTCGCGTGGCTCGAAAAAGAGGCCGCCGATCTGCCGGTGTTCACGGACGACGGCGGTCCCACGGTGTACATCCCGCCCGTCAAACCCTTCTTGAAGGGCGCGTTCAACACCATTTACCTCGACCCGCTCGGCGTCGAGCTCGAGAACTCGAGCATCTCGTTCAACGCCGAAGAGCTGAACGGCGGGTCGATGCTCATGCTCACGAACCTCCAGGTCCACCCGATCGCGGACGTGTCGATTCACATCATTCATCCGCTCTTCACGGTGTATCCGCCGGGCAAGCCCGCGGACCCGGATCCGGTCGACAGCTTCTCGGGGTACGAGAAGACCTTCACCATCGCTTCGGATCCGACGCTCGGCACGGGCACGGTGATCCTCGCCAACTGGGCTCAAAACGCGCGCCTCGGCATCGCGTTCGAGAAGATCGAAGGCACGGTGACGAGCGGCACGGTCTCCACCTGCAAAGACGTGGCGAAGTTCCAAGCCGAGGTCGTCCCGCAGATTCAATATTGCGCCAACACCTGCCACGCGGGCGCGAAGATCCAGGCCAAAGCCGCGATGGATCTGTCGAAGCTCGCCGACATGCCTCCCGACCACGCGTGCACGCAGGTGCGCGCCAGGATCACGCCGGGCAACCCCGACGCGAGCGAGATGCTCATCGTGACCGATCCCAAGCAACAAGCCGTTCACCTCTACAAGTTCGCTGGCAACAACAACAATTACATGGCCTTCAAAGCGGCGGTATCGCCGTGGATCATGGCGGAGCAATGAAGAGATCGAAGAGCGTGCTCCTCTATGCAGCGCTCGCTGTCGCCACGTGCGCAGCGGCGAGCGGTTGCGTCAAGGATGATCCCAATCAATTGCTCCCCTCGTCGGGCGCCACGGGGAACAACCAATGCCCCGCGGGCGGCACCGGGCCAAGCTCGTCGAGCTCCGGCGCGACCAGCTCGGGGACGTCGGGCTCGGGGACGGGATCGAGCTCGAGCGGACAGCCGGTCACCAAGACCGTGCTCGACGAGCGCATCCTCTCGTACCCCGAGGCGCTCCGCACCGCGAGCTTCAAGATCGTCGGCAACGCGCCGACGCTCCAGCAGATCGAGGCCATCAAGAACGCGGGTGATCAGGCCAAGGCGTACGAGGCCCAGATCGACGCGATGATGTCCGACGTGCGCTTCTCCAAACGCATGATCGCGTTCTGGCGAAACACCATGAGGATGGGCGGCGCCGCCTCCGGCCCCACGCCGAGCCGCGAGACCGCGCCCACGTTCGCGGCGCGCATCGTCATCGAGAACCGGCCTTTTACGGATCTCTTCACCGCGACGACCAACACCTGCCCCACCTTCGACGGCACGAATTTCGTCGACGGGAGCTGCAACAACGGCCCCATCACCGCGGGCATCTTGGCGGACCCGGGCATCCACGCGCTCTATCACGGCAACCTCGCCTTCCGCACCGTGCGCTTCTTTCAAGAGACGTTCGCGTGCCGCAAGCAGCCCGCGGAGCTTTCGCCCACGCCGATGCCCATCGGGACCAACGGCGGGTCGTACACCTCGCCTTGGCCCTTCGACTCCATCGCGGGGACCGACAACGGCGGTCGCATCGACTTCCACGACACGTCCTCGGCCATCTGCGCCAACTGTCACTCGACCTCCAACCACCGCGCGCCGCTCCTCGCGTATTTCGACGTGAACGGGCAATACCAACCCACCATCCAGGTGGACATTCCCATCATGGGGACGCCCAAGGCGCAGATGACCGATTGGCTGCCTCCGGGCCAAACCCCCGCGTGGAAGTTCGGCGTCCCCACCGCCACCCTCACCGAGCTCGGCGCGGCGATGGCCGCCGACGACGAGGTCTTGGGCTGCGCGGTCATCCGTATGTGGAACTACGCCATGTCCAAGGGTGATGTGGTGATCGACGCGGCCAACGTCCCCGGGGTCGTCTATGGCCCCTTGCTCGAGCACTTCAAGGGCAATGGGTACAACCTCAAGGACGTGCTCCGCAAGATCTTCCTCCACGGCGACTTCGTGAGGTTTTAGCCATGAAGCGAGAAGATACCATGTCATGGCTCCACGGCTCGTTCGGCCGAAAGGCGCTCCCCGGGATCGTCTTTACGGTCACGTTCTGGTTCTCGGCGTGCACCGGCGCCCAGCCGACCGACACCAACTGTCCTCCCGGCACCGGCGGGGCGGGCGGCTCGTCGAGCTCCTCGGGCGGGACGGGCGGCAATCCCAACGACGGTGGGACCGGCGCCACGGGGCAGGGTGATCAGCCTCCCGGCGGCACCTTCACCTCGTCGCTCGACCCGACGAACACCTTCGATCACTTCAACGATCCTGGCCAGAGCGGGCAAAAAGATCCGTTCGAGATCTTGAAGCAGCGCGCCGAGGAGGGGCCGCCCGAGATTCGGACGAGGCTCCACTCGTGCTCCAAGATCCCGTATGCGGCCCTCGGCGACTTCCTCGCTTCGCGCGGGGTCGACCTCGCCAAGACCTCGGGCGCGGCGCCCGACACCGCGGGTGAGCTCTACAAGAACGGCGGCGACGCGCTCGGCATCGCGCGCTTCGACGCCCGCGAGGGAGAGACGTATTTCCACACGACGGCGGGCGCGACGAAGCTCTTCGACATCTTCGTCCAAGCGTCGCCGGAGATCATCGCCAACATCCAAAACGCCGACGCCTGCAAGATCAACGGCGTTGGCAAGCCGATGTTCGACCCGGACACCGGGAAATGCGTGTACGAGTCGCTCTCGTGCATCATGGGCCGCCCCGCCACCGAGGACGATCTCACGTTGTGTGATCTCATGTTGGCGCAGGCGAGCCCGGGCGATCAAGCAGACCTCAACATCAAGCGCAACATCGTCGTCGCGTCCTTCCTGGCCGCGGCGCACACGTGTGAGTGAGCGGAGGAGACGATGAGCGACCCCGATATGAAGAACCTCCGCGGACGTGATCGTCGCACCTTCCTTCGCCTCGTGGGCGCGGCGGGAGCGGCGTTTGGGCTCGAGCGCTCCAAGGTGCTCGACTACCTCTTCGACCAAGGCGGCGCGGCGCTCGCCGACTCGTGCAACACGACGCTTCGTTCGGTGCACGTGATCGGCGGCAACGGCAGCTTCGCCTGGTTCCAGCTCCTCTGGCCGCACATCGAGGTGGCGACCTCGGGCAACTCGGCCTTTGCCTATCACTCGTTCGACGTGCCGGGCACGATGTACACGCCGGGCGGCGCGGACCAGCCGTTTTATTATGCGCCCGAGGCGCCGTGGATGTCGAACGGCGCGCCCGTTCGGCCCGTGACGGGCTTCATGGCCGGCGTCAACGAGACACACACGCAGACGCCCACCACCCCTGCCATCGTGTCTTCGGGCGCGAGCCTGCTCGCGACGGTAGCCTCGATTCAACGCGCGACACCGTGTCTGTTGCCGGTCATCGGCGTGACGCCGCTCAACTTCGGCGCGGCGCCCGGCGCTCCTTCCATCGCCACGGTGCCGAGCGCCGACGGCATGATCGAGCTCTTCAACAGCGCTGCGTCGCAGATGATCTTGGCCGCCGAGAAGGACAAGAAGCTCTTCGAGACCTATTACAAAGCGGCGCTCGGCCTCCGCGAGGCGGCCGGCAGGCCCACGTGGGCGCGGCAGCTCGACGTCGGCAAGACGGCGGCGAACCTCATCGGGCGTAACCTCTCGCAAGCGCTCACGCCCACGGCGACCGATCTCAGCAACTATGGTGTCTCGGCGCTCAACGCCTCGACCGCGAGCTCGGCGTCCAAAGACAAGCTCACCAAGTTCGCGCGGGCGCTCATCATCTCGGCGCGGGCCTTCAAGCTCGGCCTCACGAACTGCGTCATCGTCGGGCTCTCGCCCGGCGCGACGAGCGAGACCACGTTCACCGATCCTCACGTGGTCTTCAACAACATGACCCAGCTCAAAGACACGGTGAAGGCCTTCGGCGACATCTTGAACGGCTTCTACAACGATCTCGGCACCACGGACGACCCCGCCTGTCCGGGCACCAAGCTGTCCGAGACGACCATCTTCACCGCGCACGGCGACACGCCGCACTCGCCGCTCCAAGCGGACGCGTGGCCGGACGCGACGCCCAAGGACTCGAACTGGCTTTACGTCATGGGCGGGGGTTACCTCCGCACCGGCTGGTTCGGCGGCGTCAAGGCCAATGGCAACACCGACGGCTTCGACCCGACCACGGGCGCCATCGTCCCCAACCAAGCTGCCAACATCACCTCGACCGCGGCCGGCGCCGCCGTCGCCTACGCGGTGTCCAAAGGCAACATGGCCACGGTCAAGCAGTATTACACCGGCCCGGAGATCACCGGCATCGTCGTGTGAGCCTCCCCGCAACCCCTCTCCCCCTACATCCTCAACCCCTCTCGTGAAGGCCTGATCAGCAGGGAGCGAAGCCCCTTGTCCGGTCGTGAGCTTTTGTGACAGCCGGCTCTTAAAACTCGCCGCGAAGGCCCATATAGCCCGGTCCGACCACGGTGCCGAGCTTGGAGGGCCCGGGCGGAGCGCTCCTCCCCGAGCGCGCCCAAATCACGGTGAGCGTCACCCCCGCCGCGATGCCCACCCCCGCCAAGACGAACCCGGCTGTCGAGGCTCCGGCCGTCGTGGCGGCGTCTTTGCGCACGGCCTCCGCGCGGGCGTCCGTGCAGGTGTACCCCGTGGCGTCTTTGGTGCAGCCGTATTCGTTACCCTCTTTGACGAGATCGTTCTTCTTTGCGAGCGTCGTGACGCCCGCGCCGATGCCGAGGACGAGGCCGACGACCCCCGCGCTGTACGCGGCGATCATCGGGACAGCCGACATCCGCTCCGGCTTTACGTACACCTCTTTGGCCTTGTTCGCGGCCTTGCCGTCGTCCGCTCGGGGGGGCAACGGCGGGATACCGATCCTCGGCGGCTCGATCTCCAAGAGGAGCTTGTCACCCTCTTTCAGCGTCACCGTGCGGCTGATCCCGACCTCGCCCAACGGCACCGCCACGATCACGTGCTCGCCCGGGTTCAGCTCCAGAGGCCATTTGAGCGCCTCCTCGGTGACGGGCGCCTCATCCACCCTGACCTTGACCGCCTTGCCGAGCGCCTTGACGTCGACGCGGAGCCGCGGGATGCGCGCGTCCACGAGCGCGATCTCTTTCTTGGAGGACTCCTGCGCTCCTTTGAACTGCTCGGGCGCGTCGGGAGGGAGCTTGAGATCAATCACCTTGCGGTAGAGCGCGCGCGCCTCGACGAGCTTGCCCGCGGCGGCTTTGGCCTTGGCGAGCGCGTACACCAAGGTCGGCGCGTCGACGAGCTTGTTCGCCTTCTCGAAGGCGTCGACCGACTCGGCGTATTTGCCCGCTTTGTAGAGCTCGAACCCTTTGTCCGCGAGCGCCCTCGCCTGCGCCTTCTCGTCTTCGGTCGGAGGGCCGGCGTACGCGGGTAGCGAGGCGGCGAGGAGGGAGCTTACGAGGAGCAACGTCGAGGCGATACGCATGTTCGACCCGCTGGTTTAGGGGCTTAAAACCCCCACGAAGGTGGCTTTTGAGGCGGTGGCGGCGCGACCTTGGCTTTGGCTGTCTCTTTGGGAGGAGGTGCCTTTGCGCTGGCCGAGGGCGACGCGGCCGAGGCGGAGGGCGCGTCCAAATCGATGACCGTCGGCGAAGTCGCCGGGTCCGTGTCTGCGGCCCGGGGGGGTTTGGGGGGGGCCCCCATCGTCGAAGGCGTGACCGCGGGCGTCGCCGACTGCGCGACGGGCGCTCCCTGCGCGATGGCCTCGGGAGGAGCCTTTTTGACGCCGCTCACCATCAACAACGCAGCTCCGGCGACGAGGGCCAAGAGGGCGCCGGAGCCGGCCAAAATGGGGATGAGCGGGGTCTTTTTGGTGGGCGCGATAGGGATGAGCGGCGCGCTCGCGCTCCCCGCGATACCCCCGATGGACGCGGGGGTCGGGGGGTTGGGGTCGTGGGGCGGAGCCACCGATGGAAACGGGCTCTGCGCGTTCGTGCCGGTTTGTTGAAACACCCCTTGTTGTTGTGGAGGAGGATAAGGGGTGTTGGACACGGCGGGGAACGGCGCGGGAGAGAACGAAGGTGTATAAGGCGGCGCGGAGGCCATGGGCTGCCGCGCCGCCGGCGCCTGCGCCGGGGGCAAGGGGCCGGGGGCGCCGTGGACCGGCGTGAGGGGCATCGTCGTGTTCGCCCGCGGCGCCATCATCGGCGGCCCGAGCCCAACCGTGGTCAATTGGGCGCTGCCCGAGGCGATGGCCGAGAGCTCGTCGGCCATCTCTTTGACGGTCGCGAAGCGAACGTTCCTGTCGCGCGCCAGCGCACGTGAGAAGAAGTGATCGAGCGCAGGCGGCAAATCCGGCGCGATCTGCGTCGCCACCGGGATGGGGTCGGCGAGCACCTGGGCGAGCACGACGCCGATCTCCTGCCCCATGAACGGCAGCCTGCCCGTGAGCATCCGAAACGTGATCACCCCGAGCGCCCAGATGTCGCTCCTGCCGTCGAGGTCTTTGACACATCGAATCTGCTCGGGGCTCATGTAATGAGGTGACCCCACCACCTCACCTGTCTTGGTCGACTCGCCCACGGCTTGAGAGGCCGTGTCTTTGGCGATGCCGAAGTCGAGGATCTTCACCACCTCTTCGTCGTCGACGCGCGCGAGGTAGATGTTGCCCGGCTTGAGGTCGCGGTGGACGAGCCCGACCTCGTGCGCCTTGCGCAGCCCTTTGGCGATTTGCGCGACGACGTTCGCGGTGAACGGGATCGACATCCGGCGCTCGCGCTGGAGCCGCGCGCCGAGGTCCTCGCCGCGGAGCAGCTCCATGACGAGGTACGGGCTGCCCGCGTCATATCCATAGTCCGTGACGTTGACCACGTGCGGGCTGCGGATCGCGGCGGACGCCTTGGCCTCGCGCTCGAAGCGGCTGCGCGACGTGGGCGACGAGGCGAAGCTCGCGTCCATGAACTTGATGGCTACCTGCGCGTCGAGCTGGACGTGCCGCGCGGTCCACACCGAGCCCATGCCGCCGCGCGCGAGCGCTGCCTCCAAGCGATATTTGCCGGCGACGATGACGCCGGGCGCGAGGCGTGCGGCCGAGGGCGGGGGCTGATTCAAGAGCTTCTCTCGAAAAAGGGACAGCCCAATCCTTACACGTTGGTCGCGCGGATAAAATCCCCTTCCATCGCCTCTCGGCACGCCGTCGCGAGCGCGACGCCATACGCGCGTGCAGCCTCCTTTGCAGCCGCGAGACCCGCGGTTTCAGCGTCGCGATCAGGCCCGGGCGGAAGCTTTGGAAGGTGCTCTGCCAAGAGCGCCCCGAGCGCCTCGGGGTCGTCGCACCCGAAGAACCCGATCGCGCGCGGCGCCTGCTCGCGATGAACCGCGATGTCCGAGCACATGAGGGGTTTGCCGAGCGCCTTCGCGTCCTCGACCGTGGTGCTCCATCCCTCCCAGCGCGAGGGTTGGATCACGAGCGACGCCGCGCGGAGGAGACCCACGAGGTGATCGCGCGGGACCTCGCCGAGGAAGAGCACGCGATCCGAGACGCCCGCGCGCGCGACGTGCTGGAGGATCGACGAGAGGTAGCGGCCGCGTGGATCGCGGTAGTCGCTGGGCGTGCCCACCATCACGACGGGCACGCGCGCGCCGAGCCTCGCCGCGTGCGCCGCCGCGTCGATCACGATCGCGTGGTTTTTGTGGGCCCAGAGCTGATTGACGACGATCGCGAAGCGCTCCGGCAACCCGTACGCGGCGCGCGCCTCCTCGGCGGACGCGGCGGGCGGATCGTAGGCGAAGATCGAGGGGAACGAGGCGACGCGCACCTTGCCCGCGTGCTCCGGGTACTCCTCGCGAAAGTGTCCCTCGACGGTGCGGCTCGACAGGATGATGCGCTCGGCGCGCGCCGCGAGCCGGCCGTACTCCTCGGTGCGCGCCGTGACCTCGTCCGCGCCGAAGAACTGCGGCAAATGCCGGTGTTGAAAGTCCGGGATCCAACCGACGCGCCGGACGTCGATGCCCGGCGCGATCGCGTTGAGCGCAGGCGCGATCACGTCGATGCCCATCGCGCGCGCGACGTGAACGGGATCCGAAGGCTCGATGAGATGGAGCTTGCTGCGGAGCTGCCACTCGCCCGGGAGCGACGGGCGACGATCGCGCACGCGGAGCGCGTGCCGCATCACCTTCGCGGGGATCGAGAGGGACGGCGGCGCCACGATCACGCGCGAAACGCCGCTCGGGAGGGGGATCGCGTCGTCGCTCGCGAGCAAGCTCAAGCGCTCACGATCGAGGTCGAGGCTCTGCGCGAGCGCCTCGATCATCACCCGCGTGAGCATCACCCCCGCGGTCCACCCCGGCTGCGCGACCGAGATCACGCCGACGTGCATCAGCTCACCTCACCCTGCGCGGGCGAGCTGCCCGGCGCCTGCTCGCGCAGCGCTGCGCGGAGCTCGAACGCGGCCGCCGCCGCGGGGATCACCGCCGCGATCGACGTCGCCCAACAAACGCCCGCGACCCCGATCGCGCGGCCGAGCACGATCGAGAGGATCACGTTGATCACCGCGGCGATGATGCCGCTCATCATTTGGCCGCGGATCCTGCCGAGCCCGTTGAGCGCCATCGCGATCGACATGCAGAACACGTACACGATCATGTACGCGCCGATCGGCAGCAAAATCGAGCGCGGCGGCGTCATCTCGGCCGATCGCGTCCAGACCCGGATCACGACGCCTCCGACCGCGATCATGCCGGCCGCGGCGACGATCGTCGCGGCCGTGGCGAGGCGCGTCGTCGACCACACCTTGCGCTCGATCCACGCGTGATCGCCGCGCGCGTGCGCGTCGGTGTAGGCGGGCCACAAGGGGCCGAGCCACATGCCCATGAGCGTGATGAACGTGTGCGCGAGGCGGAACGCGACCGCGTACGGGCCCACGGCCTCGGCGCCGTAGAGCTGGCCGATGATGATGTTGTCGTTCTGCCACATCGCGATCGCCGCGAGCTGCGAGACCGAGAACTGCGCGCCCGTCGTGAGCAGGCTCCGCGCGAGCACGGCGTCGTAGGAGCGCCGCGCGGGGGTGAGCTCGGGGTGCG
This sequence comes from uncultured Polyangiaceae bacterium, assembly GCA_964437785.1. GTDB lineage: Bacteria > Myxococcota_A > Polyangia > Polyangiales > Polyangiaceae > CAYTJL01. Next base: position 46,068 of record CAYTJL010000017.1, on the reverse strand, counting down.
CGCGCGTGAAGAGGTGCGCCGCGTTGGCGAAGCGGATGAGGAGCGGCGCGCCCGAGAGCGCGAGGACCAACGCGGGGAGCCCGCTGCCGAAGCGCACGGCTGCGATGAGCGCGGTGACCGAGACGACGTTGGTCGCGACGGCCCAGTAATTCGAGACGTAGCCCTCTTGGCAGGCCGCGTAGATCTTGTCGACGACGTTGAGCGGGAACGCGAGGAAGAAGACCGCGGCCGCGATCGCGACGGTCGCGCCGAGCTCCGCGCGATCGACGCGCGCGGAGACCGCGAGCACGCGCGCCCATGGAATGAACGAGAACGCGGCCGCGAACACGATCGCCATCGCGATGGACGTCAGCGTGAGCAGCAGGAAGACCGTCGACGTGGACGCGCGCGCCGCGCGCTCGTCGCCTTGCGCGCGCGCCTTGCCGAGCGCGTTGGTGAGGCCGTTTCCAAGGCCCAAATCGGCGATCGCGAGCCACGCGAGCAGCGTGCTCACGGTGATCCAGACGCCGTAGCGCTCCTTGTCGAGGTGATGGATCGTGAGCGGCACGCTCACGATGGAGATCAAGATGCCGAGGCCGCGCCCCGCGATCGCCGTCAGCGTCGTGAAGCGCGCGCGTCGGCTCCGCTCTTCGCCTCGGGCGTGGTCTTGGTCCTCCACGTCTATCCGCGCATGCGCGAGAGGAGCCTGCCGAGATCGCGGAGGTGGCCGCGCGCTCGCGAGATGGCCTTGCGCGCGGGCGGCCTCGCTTCGCGCGGCGATCGCACGCGCACCGCGAACGCGACGCCGTAGCCGAGCTCGGTGTACTCCGCGGCGGCGAGCCCGCCGTCTTCCTCCACGGCGTGTCGCCACACGTCGTAGAGGTACGGGTGCATGGGGTGGACGATGTCGTCGAAGACGAGCACGCCGCCGAGCGAGATGCGCGGGATCACGGTGCGCAGATCGGCGAGCGCGCCGTCGTGCGAGTGATCGCCGTCGACGGTGACGACGTCGAGCGTGAGGTCGGGGTGATCGGCGAGGAAGCGCGGCACGGTCACGTGGCTGTCGCCCGCGATGAGCTCCACGTGGCCGCGGTGCCCGACGCGCTTGAGCTCGGATCGTACGAAATCACCGCCGGGGTTGGGCATGCCCGCGTAGTTCTCGATCCACAGATCGAAGCCGTAGAGGCTCGCGTCGGGGGCGTGCGCGGCGAGCATGGCCATGCTGCGGCCACGCCGGACGCCGATCTCGAGGTACGTGCGCGGCGCGACGAGCTTGGTGGCCGCGAGCATCACGGTGCAGATGTCGGCGTACGACCAGCGATCGCCGAAGCGCTCGAGCCCCTCGCCGCAATAGCGGCTCAGGTAACGGGTGTAGTCGTCCGGCTCGAGCTGCGCGAGCACGGCGAGCACGTCGCGGATCGCGTCCGCGGAGCTTGCCTCGCGGAGCAGGGTCAAGGGCCCCGCGAGCACGGGTGAATAGAACTCCGTGCCTTCGGCTTCGGACGACGAGAGGACGTTGCGCAGCATCTCGACTGCGAACGGTTGCGCGGATTGCGCGCGCATTCAAGAATCTTCGGTCCACGCACGGAGGCAGCGGCCGAGCGCCTCTTCGAACGGGCGCGGCGCGAACGCGGGCAAGCGCGACGAGATCGCGTTCGTGTCCGCGCGCCAACGCGGGGGATCCCCCGGGCGCGGGCGGCCGAGGCAACGAATCGCTTTGTGCGGGGCGACGCGATCGCGGACGAGGCCGGCGACGGTCGCGATCGACACCTCGACGCCGGACGCGAGGTTCAGCGCTTCGAATCGGCCGGCGGTGAAGGGGCGATCCGCGAGCGCGAGGATCGCCGAAGCCACGTCCTCGTCGAGCAGGTAATCGCGCGTCTCGTCGCCTGTACCTTGAAGGACGATGTCGCGCGAAGGGCCGCTCGCCTGCGCGGCGATCTCCCACACGAGGAGCCGGCGCTGCGAAGGGCCGATGACCGAGAAGAGGCGCGCGACGGTGACGTCGAGCCCAAAGCACGCTGCGTGCTCGCGGCCCACGAGCTCACACGCCGCTTTGTGAAAGCCATAAGGTGAGATAGGCGCGATCGCGGCGCTCTCGGCGATGGGCAATCGCTCGGGCGCGCCGTACACAGCAGCGCTGGAGAGGAAGACGATACGAGGGCTTTGGCCGGAGCGCCTCACCGCGTCGAGGAGCTTCGCCCACGTGATCACCGATGCTTCGAAGTCGGCGGCCGGGTCGCGGATCGACGCGGCCACCGACGCGGAGCCCGCGGCGTGGACGATCACGTCGGGGAGGGCGGCGCCGAGGCGCTCGTCGATCGCGGCCAGATCCGCGCGGTTCGCGCGCGTGACCGCGTGACCTCGGGAGGTCGCCGCCGCCGCAATGCTCCCGCCGAGGAAGCCCGAAGCGCCGGTGACGAAGATCTTCATGGGAGGGGAGAGGACGCTAGCAAGCTTGTTTGCAAAAGACGAGAGGGCTCGATCGGGGGCGGCGAGGGGTTATCGCCCTTCGGCGATAACACTCCTCACCGCCCCTCAGTCACATTTCACTTCAGGCCGGCGCGGGTTGCGCGGTGACGGGAGGCTCCGCCGAGCCACATCGCCGTAACAGCGGTGGAGTCGACGTGCCTTTGCACCTTGGGCGAGGTCGTCACGGCGCTGGAGAGAGAAGGGTGATGGGGAAGCGTGTGGGTGCGCTCTTGCCCATGGCTCCGCGTTTCGATGGCGTGTGGGATTGTCAGCGATCACTTGCAGGTGGGCGCGACCTGCCCGTCGGATCCCGTCTTCACGTAGGCGTCCGCCACGTATCCATCCCCGATGAAGTCCCAGAGGTCCGATGTGCCGTACGTGCCAGTCACCGAGGTGCCGTGTTTCTGGCAGGTGATCTTGACCTTCGCGCCGTCCGCCACCGATCCCACCGCCGGGCTGCTGGTGCTCGCCTCTTTGCGCACGGTGAGGTCCGGGCCTGAGGTGTTCACCGTGCCGCTGACGCCGCTCCCGCCGCTCGATCCGCCGGAGGAGCAGTTGTGGCTCGTGTAATTGCGCGTGCCGAAGAAGAGCGCAGGAGCACCGTTGAACGAGGGGCGAACGGCGATGCCGTCGTGGCGCACCTCGAAATGCAGGTGCGGGCCGGTGGAGCCTCCGGTGCTGCCCACGGTGCCAATCTTCTGTCCGCGGCTCACGCTCTGGCCGACGGACACGGACTGCGAGTTGAGGTGCGCGTAGCGCGTGCGATAACCCGCGCCGTGATCGATCTCCACCCAGCGGCCGTAGCTGACGTTACCCTCGTTGTCGACGCGGGTCACCTTGCCGGCGGCCGCGGCCACGACGGTATCGCCGATATCGTCATTGCGGTTGAAATCAACCGAGTTGACGGGGCTATGATTGGTGCGCGTCTGGCCGGCCCACACCTGCCCGCAGGGGAAGGGGAGCTGAATCATGGGGGCGCTGAGGCCCGAGTCTTGGCTGCCGACGTTCTCTCCCTCGCCGCTGTCGCCCGCAGGAGGGCCGTCGTCGGCCCACGCGTCGTCTCCCAACGAGGCCGCGGGATCATCGGGGTTCGGCGCCGCGCAGCCGGCGATCACCAGCCCTGACACCAAGAGCCCAACCACGATCCCACGCGCCTTCGCAAACCGATCCATCCTCATGAACGGCGATAGAGCAGTGACCGTGCCAGCACCGTGAGGCCCAAAATATGCGGTATTCGCCGAGAATCCGCGGAGCCGTGAGCAATCCGTGCTGGGGCACCGACACCCCACCCACGCGATCGCCGATCCACTATGAGCGAGGGAGCTACGATAAGGGTCCAGCGGACCCTAAGGGAATGCGAGGGGCGCGCGCGGCGTAGCGCCGGCATGAGCACGCTCTCACGAACCGTCGCGCCCTTTGTCCGCTCCCACATGTGCTGGTGCGACGCGAGCTGGCGCGCCGTCGCCCGCTGATCTCAAGGCTCTTTGGGCAAAAACCCGACCACGTTGGGGATGGCCCAAAACTCGTCGTTCGTGTCGTCCGGCCTGAAGTTGGTCTCGTAGCTCCCGAGCTCCCTCACCTTCGCTCCGCCCGCCTCGACCAGCAAAGAAGCCTCGGGCCCGCCCTCCACGTAGTGCGCTGAGGTGAGCCCGAGCGCGGGCGCGGCGAGCATCGCGCCGAACGCCGTCATCGAATAAGGCGTCCTCGCGTGGATGAGCACCACGCGACCTTGCTTGTCCTCGCCGATGGCCGCCGCGCTGAAGACCTTCTCGTCCTTCCATGGGATCGCCTTGCCCTCACAGTCGAGGAGGCGATAATTCTGAATCACCGTCTTGTACCGCTCGCGGAGGGCCGATAGATCGAACCCCGGGCACGAGCGGCCCAAAAAGCTGATGGGAGCGAGACCCGGTTTGGTCGGCCCAAAGGCCAAAAAACCGCCGAATTTCTCGCTGTCATGGCCGTTGTTGACCACCGGGCCGTCGATCATGAGACCGACGCTCCGCCGGTCGGTCCCGTACATGGATGCGTTGATGACGCCCGTGAGCTTGTGCTGTCGGAGCCACTCGGTAACTGGCTTGTCGCCGCCGTGCGCCTTGGCCGTGAGGAGCACGAAGCGATAACGCGCCGGATCGACGCGCACCAGCGTGATGCACCGATCACCGCCCTTGACCGGGGACTCCTCGCTCGCGAAGACACGCTCCACGAGGAGCCCGGGCGCCATCTCGGTTGAGCGTGGTTTCCCCTTGCACCCGCGGAGCGGCGGCGCGCTCGCTGAGAGGCTCGCCGTCGCGCTCGGGGCAACCGAGGGCCCAGGCGCAACCGCGCTTGAAGGGGGCGGCGACACAGGGCCCGCGTCGCGCGGTGGATCAGCCTTTTGCGAGCACGCCGTGAGCGTCGCGACGAAGAGGAGCAGCGTCGAGGAGGTCGTCAATCTCACGAAGAACTTTACTGCCCCATCCTCGCGAGCAAGACAACCCCTTCGCGGACCCAAAACCATGGTAGCCTCGCCCCGGATGGTAACGCCTCGACCCGGCCCTCCGAAACAAGATTCCAATCATCCATTTGGGCCCACCGCTTGACGCCGCGGCGATTGCCCTGCATGGCTCCCAACACGCCTAGAGCCAGGATGACCCGCCACGTCCTCTTCACCAACCCGGACGCCTTCGGATTCGAATACGGTATGCTCCGTGACTTCGAAGACGCGATCGTCCGCGCCACGGGCGCCTCGCGCGTGCCGCTGCCCGCGTGGGGCGGCCCGCGCCTCGTCCGCGACCGCATCGCCCACGGGACGCGCTGGGCCAAGCTCCGACCGTGGGTGCCCAAGACATCGTGCTTCGCGCTCGACGCGGACGTGCTCTGGCTCGTCGCGATGGGCCCGGAGAGCTCGCCTTTGGATCTGCTGCGGGGCTGGGATCGCCGCGTCGGCTACAAGATCCTCTATGTGGTGGACACCCTCCCTCACCAGATCGAGGCGCTCCGCGCGCTCATCCGCGCGACCCGTTGGGACCTCGCGATCACCTCCTTCCCCGAGGCTGTGCCGTGGCTCGAACGCGAGACGGGGGTCCCGTGGCGGGCGGTGCCACAAGGCATCTCCAAAGAGCGCTTCGTCCCCCGTCCGCCCGAGGAGCGCTCCATCGCGGTCGCGTCGTACGGGCGGAGGCTCCCGGTCGTTCACCGCGCCATCGACGCGTGGGCGCTCGCGCGCGGCCTCCATTACGAGGTGTCGATCGCCTCGTCGGTGGACCGCTCCCTCGACGTGCGTTATCTCTATAGGCACTATGCGTTTCACCTCACGCGGAGCGTCTTCGCGGTGAGCTGGCCCGTCGAGGTCACCCACCCGGAGCGCGCGGGCGGCCAAAGCCCCCTCACGTGCCGCTGGTTCGAGGCGGCGGCGGCGGGCGCCGTGATGATCGGACAGCCCCCCAAAGACCCGGCGTTCGAGGCGCTCTTTGGGCCGGGCGCCGTCGAGCCGCTCGACCCCCGCCCCGCCTCCGCGCGCGAGGTCTTCGCGGCGCTCGACGCGCTCTGGGAGAGGCGTTTGGACCTGCTCGCGCGCGCGAATGAACGGAGGCTCGCGCGCATCGAAGGCTGGACGTGGGACGCGCGCGTCCGCGAGATCGTGGCGATGACCCCGTTCGGCGACAACGTTCGAGGATAGGATAAGAGGTCTCTCATGGGTTTAGGCTCCAAACGTCGCACCGTGCTCGTGACCGGCGCCGCGGGCTTCCTCGGCTCTCATTTGGTCGACAGGCTGCTCGACGAGGGCTTCGAGGTGGTCGGGCTCGACAACCTGATGACAGGCGATCTCGCGAACCTCAACCAAGCGGGCAAGAGCTCGCACTTTCACCTCGAGATCGGCGACGTGCGCGAGACCTTGCACGTCTATGCCGAGATCATCTTCAACATGGCGTGTCCCGCCTCGCCCGTTCACTACCAATCGGATCCGCTCGCCACGCTCACGACCAGCGTGCTCGGCGCGCTCCGCCTGGTGGAGCACGCGCGCGCGCGGCGCTGCCGCATCGTCCACGCCTCCACGTCGGAGGTCTACGGCGATCCGCTCGAGCACCCGCAGCGCGAGGAGTATTGGGGCCACGTGAACCCCATCGGCGAGCGCGCCTGTTACGACGAGGGCAAGCGCGCCGCCGAGACCTTCTTGATGGACGCGAGGCGCGTTTACAACGCCGACGCGCGCATCGTCCGCATCTTCAACACCTATGGCCCGCGCATGGCCTTCAACGACGGTCGCGTGGTGTCGAACTTCTTAGCGCAGGCGCTCGGCGGCAAGGCGCTCACCATCTATGGAGAGGGGCAGCAGTCGCGCTCCTTCTGTTACGTGTCCGACCTCATCGACGGGATCTTCCGGGCGGGTCAGGTGGAGGACTTCGATCCTCCGGTGAACCTCGGCAACCCCGTCGAATTCACGGTGCGCCAGCTCGCCGATCTGGTGAACGAGGTCACCGGGTCGAAGGTGCCAATCGTCATCAAGCCCCTCCCGGCGGACGACCCCAAGAAGCGCCGGCCCGACATCACCAAGGCGCGGCGGATCTTGGGCTTCGAGCCCAAGGTGCCTTTGCGCGAAGGGCTCGCGCGCACCGCCGAGGACTTCAAGGTGCGGCTCGCGCTCACGTGAAGATGATCTGGGCCCCTTCGGAGAGGTCGTAGAAGTCACCCGCGGTGATGACGTCTTTGACCTGCGGGAGCAGGTCCTCGCGCGACCGCTTGAACATCTTCATGGCGAGCTCACACGCGTAGAGCTCCGCGCCGGAGTCGGCGAGGATCTGCATCATCTCGCGGACCGAGGGCAGGTCGAGCTCGGTCATCTGTTTGCGCATCATCGACGCGGCGAAGCTCTCCATCCCCGGCAGGCCCGCGAGGATCGTAGGCATGTTGGAGCTCGCGTTGCCCGCGAGGTTCACGTGGAGATGGTCGACCTTGGACTCGGTGATGGCGTCGAGGCCCCAGAAGGTGAAGAAGATGAACGCGTCGATCCCGCTCTGGCGCGCGGCGTTCCCGAGGATCAACGCGGGATAGACCTCGTCGAGCCCGCCGTGCGAGCAGATGATGGCGACCTTGCGTTTGGACTCAGCTACCGTCATGACACGTGTGCTCCTTGCTCAGATGCACCCAGCGGGCTTGGGGATGCCGGCGATCTTGGCGATGGTCCGCGCAGGCGCCTTGGGGAAGAGCGTATAAAGGTCCTTGGTCGAGACGCCGGCCACCTGCGTGATGCGCCGGATGTTCGGGGAGACGCCCGTCTCGGTGAAGTCGGCGCGCGCCCGTTCGAGGACGGCCCAATGGGGCTCCGCGAGCGTGACCCCCTGCGCCGCAGCGAGGGTGAGCGCCAAATCGCGCGTCCACGCCGAGGGATCGGCGAGGTGCCCGTCGGCCGAGAAGCCGATGCCGTCGATCTGCGTCACCGCCTCTTGAGGCGCCTTGGGGACGGCGCACGCGGCGACAGGCGGCTTGACCGCGGGCCGCTCGGTGCCGAGCGCCTTCCTGCGCGCGCCGGTGACGGCCGCGAGCCTCTCGCGCTTCTGCTCCATCGGCGAAGGTGCTTGAGAAGGCGCCTTGGGCGAGCCGCCTTTGGACGCCGCCTCGGCCGCGCGGCCCACGTGGCGCATCACCTCCATCATGAGCGCCATGCCCTTTTGAACGTCGTTGTCGCGCGTGGCGCGCACCATGCCGAAGAGGCCCAACGGCTCCACGTCGTCGGCGCGCCCCATGGCCGCCGCCGCCTCGCCCGCGACGGCGAGCACCTCGGGCTGGGTGAGCGCGCGCACGGTCCCCAAGATGGTGACGATGGCGTCGCCGAGCCGCCGCACGTCCTCCGGGGAGAAGCCCTCAATCACGCGCTCCCCGAGGCTCATCACCTCTCGTCCGAACGCGAAATACCCCTTCTTTTCGAGGGCGTCGAGCCGGCTCGTCCCTTCGGCCATGACGATGCGGAGGATGGGTGTCAGCTCCGCGAAGAGCTCCTCCTGCTTCTTTTGGCGCTCGACGAGGTAGCTCACCTGCTTTTGGAGCGCGTCGAGCTGCGCCGAGACCGCGACGAGATCGTGGGAGATCACCTGGGCGTTCATGGTCAGCTCCATTTTCCTGCGCGGCTCATCCGATGGTCGAGCGGCAGCTCTTTGCCGGCGAGCAGGACGTTCCAATAGATCCACTTGAACGCGAGCTTGCCGAGGTGGTTCGCGACGCTCTCTTCGAGCAGCGTAAAGGGCCCGACGCCCGGGAGCGGGAAGCGCCCCGGGAGAGGCTCGGTGTCGTAGTTGAAGTCGATGAGCATGGCCTTGCCGAACCCCGTCTCGATGAAGCAGTTGGCGTGGCCGTCGAAGCCGGGGGAGAGGTCCCGCCCCTCGATGAAGCGAAGGACGTTGTCGAAGAGCACCTCGGATTGGAAGTGAACGACCGCGCCCGCCTTGGACGAGGGGAGATCGGTGGCGTCGCCGATCGCGAACACGTAGGGGAAGGTCTTGTGTTGGAGCGTGTGCTTGTCGACCGGCAAAAAGCCCGCCGCGTCGCCGAGCCCCGAGCGCACGATCGCGTCCGAGCCGCCGTGGAGCGGCACGGTCACGAGGAGGTCATAAGGCACCTCGCGGCCGTCATACCCCTTCATGACGCGCTTTTGGCCGTCCACCTCGGCGAGCGAGAAGTCGCCGACGACCTCGATGTTGCGCCGCGCGAGCATGTCGCCCAGCACGGCCGAGGCGCGGGGCTTGGTGAAGGCCCCTTCGAGCGGCGTCGCATACACCATCTCGACTTTGTTGCGGATGCCGCGCTCGGTGAAGTACGCGTCCGCCAAAAAGAGCAGCTCCAGCGGCGCGACAGGGCACTTGATGGGCATCTCGGCCACGTCGACCACGAACCTGCCCCCGTTGAACGTCGCGAGCTCGTCGCGCAGCGCCCGCGCGCCTTCGAGCGTGTAGAACTCGAAGGCTGTCTCCTGCCAGCCCTCGCCCGTGAGACCTGGAGTCTGCGCCGGCATGACGTGCGTGCCTGTCGCCACGATGAGGAGGTCGAAGTCGATGGGATCTTCGCCTTTGACGTAGACGCGCCGCTCGTCCGCGGCGACGCGGTCGATCTCGACGAGCCGCAGCGTGACGCGCGGATCGAGGAGCGGCGCGCGGCGCTTGACGATCTCGTCCTCGCGATACCCGCCGAACGGCAAGAACAGGAGGCCCGGTTGATACACGTGGAGGTCGTCTCGATCGAGGACGGTGACGCTCCACCCGTCTGGGAGCGCGCGCACGAGCTTGTTGGCCATCATGGTGCCGCCCGTGCCGGCGCCGAGGATTACGATGCTGCGTTTCATGAGGTGTCCCTCGTGTGGCTCCCCGAAGCGCGGGTGAGCTCACCGAGGGCTCTGTGCATCGCCTGCGCCAACCCCCAAATCGCGGTGTTTGCGCGCGCACGGACGCACGCTCTGCGCCCTTTGGGGGAGGGCGCGCGAAGCCGTTGCGCCTTTTCAACAAGGGGTCAGGGGATGGATCAATGCGCTGCGATCCAGCTCGCGAGCGGCTCCCAGGCGAGCGCGGGCGCCTCGTCGGAGAACAAGAGATCAGCGTGGCCGAAGTCTTCGCTCTCTTGCGGCGCGACAGGGCGGCTCACGACGAGCGTGGTGACGTCCGAAGATCCGGTGAGCGTGGTCGTGTAAAGACCCGCGTCGCCGAACCCCCCTTTGGCGCCGAGGTAGAAGATAGGCACCGTGATGTCGGCGAGGTGATCGGGCAGCGGCCGAGGCCCGTCGTTGCACCAGATGGCGTCGAGGTCGCGCCCCTCGGGCAAGGCCTGCCACGGCGGCGCGGCGCCGACCCACGCGAACACCCGATCGTCGGGCGAATAGCGGAGCGAGAGGACGTCCCTCCCGCTGATGACGCCGCCCGCGAGATGGTAAGTGGCCGTGGGCGCGAAGAACACCCACGTTCGGCCGAGGAAGTTCAAGAGCCCGCCCCGGTTGGTGCGGTTCGGGAAGATGGGAGACGGGTCGAGCGGCGCGGTCTCGGCGAGCTCGACCATGAAGGCAAAGAAGGTGTTCTCGCCGGCGAAGAACCCTTGATCGATGAGGGCTTGTTGGTCGTCGCGGCTCTGGCAGGCCGAGGCCACCGCGTCGGCGTCGCCCGGGGGGACCGCGTCGTAGATGTCAATCGGGATGAGGGCCTTGACGTGGCGTTGGCCCAAGGGCTTTTGGGTCTCGGCGCCCGCGACCTCATAGGCGATCTGGCCTCCGTGGCTGAAGCCGCCGAGCATCATTTTGCCGGCGCCGCTGCCCGTGAGGGCGCGCACCGCGCGCGCGAGCCCCAACGCCACCTCGGTGTCGGAGACCGATTGAGCCAGCGTCATCCCCTCGTGATCCGCGAGATCGGTCTCGCCTTCGAGGGTGCGTGTCCAGCGCCGGTCCACGCCCCACACGTCCACTCCATCGCCGGCGAGGTAGCCCGCGAGGCCGTGATCGGCGTCGCCCGGCGCGCCGAGCCCAGGAGAGAGGAAGTTGGAGGTGAACGTGGCGAAGTCCCCATGAAGGAACATGACAGCGTCCTTCGCGTGGCGCGGCACCCAAGGCGACCGCTCGCGCACGACGCGGTGGAGGGCGAGCTCGGCGGAGGGGGTGTCGCCCACGTCGATGACCAGCGTGTAATGGACGATGTCGCCTTTGACCACCTCGCGCGTGAACGAGACAATGGACGTGGAGGAGGCGGCGCTCGCCTCGGCCACCGCGCCTTCCATGTCCTCGTTGTCCGCCGCGCTGTCCGAGGGCTGACACCCGAACGCCGCCATCCCGATGAGCCCGATCGTCATTCCCAAGCGAGTCATGAGTCACTCTCCTTTGCCCGGAGGACACGGCTCGGGGGACGATCTTGCAAAGAAAAAAAGAATCTCCGATGCGAGGGTGCGGTCATCACGCGCGGGCGCGCGCGATCGAGCCCATCACCGCTCTTCTCTCTCTTCGCGCGCGAAGCGCGCCGCGCGATACCCCACCAGCATGCTCGGCGCGTTGAGCGCCGAGACCGGCGTCATGGGGATGACCGAGGCGTCGGCGACGCGGAGCCCTTTGAGCCCTTGGAAGCGAAGGCGCGCGTCGACCACGGCGCCGAGCCGGCACGTCCCGGCGAAGTGATAGGTGGTGATGGCGTTTTTGGCGACCCATGAGGCGATGGCCTCGTCGCTCCGCACGAGCGGGCTTGGGTCGAGCGCCCGCGCGCCGAACGAGGCGAGGGGCTCGCTCCCCGCGATGCGGCGCGCGAGCTTGACCCCGCGAACCATGGTGTCCATGTCCTCCGGTGCGGAGAAATACGCGGGATCGATCCGCGCTTGATCCCTCGGGTTGTCCGAGCGCAAAACCACGCTCCCGCGGCTCTTGGGCTTGCCCAAAATAACGATGATGCCAAAGACGCGATCGATGAGCGGGTCGGTGACGCCCGTCGCGAAGAGGCCGCGGAGCGCCGCGCGGATCGCGCCCCTGCCCAAAGGCCCATACGCCCGCTCGGGCAGCACCTTGCCCGGCAAGATACGTTGGCTCGCCTCTTTGATGGAGGAGCGCGCCGGGTAGAACACATAACACGTGTCGCTCTGGCCGGGCGGCAAATCCAAGGCGGGATTGGCGCGGTGAAAGCCGTAGACCTGCGGATAGAAGCAGTCGATGGGCGAGCCGCCCAAGAAGAACATGGGCACGTTGGGGTGATCGTGGAGGTGATAGCCCACCTCGGGCGCGTCGATCACGACGGGGATGCCAAAGCGGCGGAGGACGCGCGCGGGGCCGATGCCCGAGAGCATGAGCAGCTTGGGCGTCTCCAAGGCTCCTGCGCTCACGATGACCTCCCGTGTCGCCTCGGCCGACGAGAGGCTCCCTGCTTGTTCGAAGCAAACGCCGGTCACCCGCCCATCCGCGTCGACGGTGAGCTTGTGCGCGAGCGCGTTCGTCACGATGGTGAGGTTAGGGCGAGGGGCCCTGTCGCGGACGAAGCTCACATACGAGCTGCGGCGCGACTCCCCCTCGTAGTTCATCCATTCGTAGCCGAGCACGCCCGAGAGATCACCGTCGTTGAGGTCTTCGCTGTGGCGAAAGCCCGCGGCCTCGGCGGCGCGGATGAAGACGTCGGTCGCGACCGTGGCAGCGCGCTTATGGGGCCGGAGGACCTTCTCGATGGCCTCGAAGTCCGGGACGACGTCGCGCCACCGCCAGCCCTCGGGGAACGCGTCGTAGTCGAGCGCGGCGCCGCGCGTGTAGACCATGCCATTGACCGAGCCGCTGCCCCCGAGGCCGACGCCGGTGCCCGCGAAGATGCGGTTGTCGCCGCACCACCGTTGAGGCACGGTGAAGCGCTCGCGGATGACCGCATCGTTGATGAAGGCGTCTTTGTAGCCGTCGGCGCGGAGCGTCTCGGGGTGGCGCGCGGTGTCGTCGCCCCCTTCCAAGAGGAGCACGGAGACGTTCGGGTCTTGGGCCAGCTCGCCCGCGGCGACGCAGCCCGCGGAGCCGCCGCCGACCACGATATAATCGTACGAGGACAAGCGTTTATCCTTTGTTGAAGAGGGCCGACACCATCCGCTTCGCGCCGCGGAGCCGCTGCGCGAGGCTCGGGCCATAGAGCATCTCGACCACCGATTGAACCGTCTCGGCGGTGGCCGGGGCGACGGGGAAGAGCTTGCTCGGGACGTGGATCGGGAGGCGATCTTCGAGCACGGCGGTAGGGTGGGTGAGCGCGCGCAGGCCGTCGCGCCCGTTCATGCGGCCAAAGCCTGATTGTTTGACGCCGCCGAAGGGCAGGTCTTGCACCATGTACGTGATGCCGCCGAACTCGTTGACGGAGCTCATCCCCGCTTCCAACCGATCGACGATGGCGCGCGCGCGCTTGGGGTTACGGCTCATCACGGTGGACGAGAGGCCGAAGCGCGTGCCGTTCGCGACCTCGACGGCGTGATCGTCGTCGTGGACGCGGCAGAGCAGCATCACGGGGCCAAACATCTCTTCCTGCATGATCTCCATCTCGGGCGTCACGTCGGCCAAGATGGTGGGCGCGAAGTAATATCCATCGTTCGTCAGGACCGGAGCGCCGCCCGTGACGACGCGCGCGCCCGCGGCGATCGCGCGCTCGACGAGGCCCTTCACCACGTCGAGCTGGAGGGGAGTCGCCATGGCGCCCATGTCGACGAGCGAGCCTTCGAGCGGAGGGCCTTGGCGGAACGCGCGCACGTAGTCCGCGACGCGCGCCTCGAAGCGGCCATAGATGCCGTCCTCGACCAAGATGCGCTCGGACGCGACGCAGTTTTGACCAGCGTTGATGAAGCAGCCGCCGAGCGCGGCGTGGACCGATTGATCGAGGTCCGCGTCGTCGCAGACGATGAGCGGGTCTTTGCCGCCCAGCTCCAGGATGACAGGGGTGATGTTCTCGGCGCTCGCCGCGAGGACGCGGCGGCCGTTGGGCACCGATCCGATGAAGAGGACGATGTCGACGCCCGACCGCACGAGCGCGGCGCCCGTCTCGCCATAACCGTTGACGACGCGGACGAGATCCTTCGAAAACCCCTCGGCTTCCAGCGCTTCGTCGAAGATGCGTTGGATGCGCGCGCTCGCCCACGCGACCCACTCCGACGCTTTGATGATGACGGCGTTGCCCGCCATGAGCGCGGTGATGGCCGGGTTCAGGACGTTTTGAAGGGGGTAGTTCCACGCGACGATGGCGCCGAGGACGCCGCGCGGGCGATAGACGATGCTCGCGCGTTTGTGCGGGAAGAGCCCGGACGAGACGCGCTCGGGCGAGAGGTGCTCTCCTCCATGTGCGATGGTCCAGCGGATCTTCTCGGCGATGGGCCAAATCTCGCCCATCATCGCGTTCTCGCGCGTCTTGCCCGAGACGCGGCAGAGGAGATCGACGAGCTCGCCCGCGTGATCGACGACGTGCGCGAGCAGCCTTTCGAGCAGCTTTTGGCGCTTCGAGAAGGGCGCGTCGCGGAGCGCTGTTTGTGCGGCGCGCGCCCGCGCCACGATGCCCGCGAGGCTCTCGGGCGCGTCGACCCTCACCTCGCCGAGCCGCGCGCGCGTCGCGGGCTCCACACACTCGATGACGTCGCGGCGGGCGCGATCCGCTGCGGGCTTGCTGACCTCGGTGACTCCCATGCTCATGGCGGGCGCGGAGCATACTCGGACAGCGCGAAACCGCGATTGATTTTTCTGGCTTTTTGTTGGGATGGTTTGGTGGATCGTGCGTTGGTCAAAGCGTGTCAGCCAAAGGATGATTGACACCACGGAGCGGATCGCGATTAAGGTCGCGGCGTGTCGACCGAGAGGCAGAGGAGCGTCGTAACGGGCGCAGTAGGGTTCGTAGGCCGTCATTTGGTGGACGCGCTCGCCGCGCGCGGAGACGAGGTGATCGCGACGGACGTCGCGCCGCGCGCGCACCGCGACGACGTGACGTACCTGCGCACGGACGTGACCGATCCCAAGGCGGTGGAGCGGGCGTGTGAGGGCGCGACCACCGTCTTTCACAACGCGTCGCTCGTTCACACGCGCAAGGCGGGGGCGGGCAGGGTGTGGGCGGTCAACCGGGGCGGCACCGAGAACGTGATCGCCGCGTGTCAAAAGCACAGCGTCAAAAAGCTGGTGTACGTCAGCTCGGCGAGCGTGGTTTACGAGGGCAACGACATCCAGGACGGCGACGAGTCGATGCCTCACGCGGTGACCCAGCAGGCGCCTTATGCCGAGAGCAAGATCGTCGCCGAGAAGAAGGTGCTCGCGGCGAACGGCGAGGGCGGGCTCCTCACCGCCGCGATCCGGCCGCACATCATCTATGGTCCTCACGACGGGCGGTTCTTGCCGGCCATCATCTTGCGGGCCAAGGCGGGCAAGCTCAAGTTCTCGGTCGGCCGCGAGACCAAGCTCTCGGACTTCACCTATGTGTCGAACCTCGTCGACGGGCTTTTGTTGGCCGATCAAAAGCTCGCTCCGGGCTCGCCCGCCGCGGGCCAAGCCTTCTTCGTGACCAACGGTGAGCCCATGGCGTTTTGGGACTTCGTGGGGCACGTGCTCAAGCGGCTCGGCTATCCGCCCATCCGCTTCGCGATCCCGCGGCAGGTGGCGTATGCGGCGGCGGCGATGGTCGAGGCGGCGCGGTCACTGCGTGGTGAAGAGATCATCCCCGAGGACGGGCTCACCCGCTTTGCGATTCGTTACATGTGCACGCACCACTGGTTCAGCATCCAAAAGGCGCGGGACGTGCTCGGGTATGACCCCAAGGTGAATTTGCTCGAAGGCATCGACAAGACCGCTCGATGGCTGGAGAGCGAGGGGCTCGCGTAAAGCAGGTTGGTTCCCCTGCGCACCACGGCTTAGCGCTCGGACGGGAGACGTGGTAGGCCCACTCACGATCGCGTCGAGGGTCTTTCGGAGCTCAGTGAGGAAGTCTTCTCCCAACCCCTTTGATGAGCCCCCGTTCGCCAACCTCCCCGGCGAACGGGGTGGCCCTTCCGGCCAAAACCGGAGCGGGTGTCCGGGCGACCCCTTCCGGCTTCGGTCTCGACGGTCTCGCGACTCCTTCGCCGGACGTGGGATGACGATGATGAGCCTTGGGGCGACTGGCGCAGGCGTGTCAATGCAGGAGGGCGAGGTCGCCCTCTTGGATCTCGATCGCCCTCGAGCCCGGCGCGCGCCGCAGCGCGATCACCTCGTTTGCGCTACAGCCCATCACCACGCTCGGCGACGCCGTGGTCACGATCCATTGCACCTTGGGGAGCGCGCGGCGGAGCAGGCTTGGGAGCTGCGATTGCGCGCGGACGTCTTGCTCGATCTCGAGATCGTCGAGGAGCACGACACCTTCACACGCGCGCGGGTCGTGGCCTGGATACCCCGCGCCGAGGGCGCGAATCGTGAGCGCGCCGAACGCGATGCGGTGCCGGAGGCTCCGCGGTAAATCGTCGAGCTCCACCTCGCGCTCATCGAACGTGAAGACGGGCTCCAGGCGAAGGGGGCTCGGGCCTACGTACGCGGCGCCCGAGCCCTCGAGCAAGATCGCGAGGGCCTCGCGAAGGGCGCGATCCATCGCGCGGGATCGGTCGCTCCCGAGCGCGGCGGAGAGGGCGAAGAACGAGAGGGCTTGTTTGGTCTCACGCGTGAGGTCGGCGCGCGAAGGATCATCGAACGACACCGTCGCGCGGACGTCGTGGCGGAGGATGGTGCGATCGGGCGTGGTGAGCGTCATCGACGTTCGCGAGAACCACCGCGCGCCCGAGAAGGCCGCGACGACAAAGCCCCCTTCGGCGGCGCGGCGATCGAAGAGTGATTGTTCGCGCCTGCGGAGGACGGCGATGTCCTCGCGCTCGTTTGGCAGCTTGGCGTTGGGCCCGGTGACGCGGAGCGGGTGAGGGCGCGAGGGGTCGTCGAGGCCGAGCACGTAGTCCGCGACCACGAACGGAGGTGGCAAATCGGGGCCGGGCGCGGGCCCCTGCGCGACGGCGTGGCCCGGGCGGGTCGCCGCGATGGCGGCGAGCAAGGCCGTTTTGCCGACGCCCTCGCCGCCGAAGATCACGTTGAGCCGCTTGGGGGCGCCCTTCTCGTCGTCGAACGACAAGGTCAGATCGTCGAAGCCGGAGACGCCCGCGAGATGGAGCCGGGAGAGGAGCACGGCGGAGAGGGTAACCGATGTGGCCGCCCTCGGGGCTTGAAAATCAAAGGTCGTCGAGCCCCATCCAAGGCGAACCGCTCAGAACGACAGCTCGAGGTCGTCCATCACGAAATGCGCCTCGCCCGCGGGGAGGCTGATGCGGACCTCGTTCACCAA
The DNA here is from genome assembly GCA_964437785.1 of uncultured Polyangiaceae bacterium. GTDB lineage: Bacteria > Myxococcota_A > Polyangia > Polyangiales > Polyangiaceae > CAYTJL01. The sequence continues at coordinate 28,846 of CAYTJL010000017.1, read as the reverse complement.
CGGGAGGCTCACCCCGCCCATCTTCGCGAACGCCGAGAGCGGGAGTTTGACCATCACCATCTGCGACTTGGTAAAGTCTCCTGTCCCGTTGAGGAGCGATTCGTACCACGCGAGCTCCGGGGGCGCGATCTCCGCATAGCCGGACGTCGAGACGGTCCTCGACGCGCCGTTCGTGTCGGTCAATCGCACGTCCAAGGCGAGCGGGCTGCCATCGTTGAACATCGATGAATACATGAGCGCGACGCGGAACCCGATGTGCTTGAAGGGGCTGAAGTCGCTCGACGCAGCCGGGATCGCCCACGTGACGTGCGACAAGCCGCCGACGCCGGTCGAGAGGATGACGTTGGCGACCGCGGTGTCGTGCGGGCACGGATAGAGCGGATCGGTGCCCACGGGATAGCTCGGCGCCGCCCACCCCGGGCTCAGCGTCATGAGGCCATTGACGCTGACCGCGCCGCCCAACGTGCTCACGTTCCACGCCCCCGGGCGCTCGAAGTCGTCAATCACACGGCTCCTCGACCCGATGCCGCCAATCGCTCCTCGCTTACCCATCCACGCGCGATGGTGGACGAGCCCGGTCGCCTCGACGCCGTCGGGCGTGAAGCGAGGCCCCTCGAAGAACCCCTCCTGCGCGCTGTCGTTCAGCAAGAACCAACGCAGATAAGCGTGCACGTACGCGCGGGTGAGGAGCCTGACGTCCGCGGGATTGGCCACCGGGGTCTCCCCCACTTGGGGGAAGCCGGACGAGCTGTCCGAGAAGGCGCCGTGGGACGCCTGGTGGACGTAGATAAAGTGTTTGCGAAGGTAGTTGCGGCGCGTGGTGATCGGGTTTGCAGCGTCGTTCTGAAGGCCCGATCGATCCCAGAGCGAGATGGATGTCCCATGGAGCGCGGCGGGCGGAGCGGCCCTCGGCACCACGAGATCGCCGGAGACGTCGTTGTCGCGTGATCCGTAGAGGACGAGGAACCCTTTGCTCGCGTCCGCGGTGAGGTGATATCCATATTGATCGGCCGGCGCCAACGCCACCACCGCCGACACGGTGTGTGTCCCCGCGTCGCGCACGGTCTTGGCCGCTTGCACCGCGGACTCGCCGCCGACGCTGTGACCGCCGAGCGCGATCTTGCCGTTCGCCCCGATCCCCGCGCTCATCGCCTCATCGAGCGCGCCGACCAGCGACCCGGAGCTGTTGCCGTTGGTCGAGACGACCAAGAACCCATGGCTCGCGAGATGGTTGCCGAGATGATCGTAATCATTGGGCAGAAAGCCGTCCCCGTGCGCGAAGACGAGCAGCGGATAGCCCCCGAATTGGCTCACCGGAAAACAGAGCCCGCCCCCCGCGAGGTTGCCAGGGCGATAGAGGATGCCGCTCGCGAGCGTGGTCGTGCTCTTGACCGCGCACGCCGCCCCCGGTTGGCCGGGATCCGCGGGCTCTCCGGGATCGAGATGCGATTGCGCGACTCCGATGCTGGTCGATTCCGAATCTCCACCATCGCCGGGGGCGCAGCCCGCCGCGGCGGCGAGGAGCGAGAGGAGGACAGGGGCGAACGTGGTGAATCGGCGAGGTTGTTCGTTGCTCATGCCCTCCCTCTCCGCAAGGCACGTGCCGCCCTCAAAACGCTCTCCAGCCGAGAAAAGCGGGCTCTCCTCTGGGCGCCTGTGCGGGGGGTGCGGAGTCGAGTCTTCACCGTCGCGATCGAGTCCGCACGACGGCTGCTATTTCACCAAATCGAGCTTGTCCGGGTCGCCGCCTTGCTTCTTGACCCACGCATCGATGAGCGCCCGCGCGATGCTGATGCGCGGAGGCACCATGGGCAGCTCATCGACCCGAAACCACTTTGCGTCCGACAGCTCGGCGGGATCGGGCGTGAGCTCGCCGCCCGCGTACGTCGCGAAGAACGCGATCATCAGCGAGTCGGGGAAGGGCCAAGGCTGGCTGCCGAAGTAACGGAGGTTCTCGACCTCGATCCCCGCCTCTTCGCGGATCTCGCGGTGGACCGCCTCTTCGATGGTCTCGCCCGCCTCGACGAAGCCCGCGAGCGTGGAGTACATGGGCATGGGAAACCGCGCGTTCTTGCCGAGCAGCGCCGTGTCGCCGCGCTCGACGAGGACGATGATCGCGGGGCTGAGGCGCGGATAGAGCGTGAGCTTGCACGGATCACAACGCTTGGCGAGCTCGCCCGGGACGCGGCCGACGGGGCCGCCGCACCGGCCGCAGAATTGATGATCGCGATCCCAGCTCACGATTTGCACCGCGCGGCCCGCGCGCTTGTAGCTCGGCTCATCCATGCTGAAGTAGAGCGCGCGCAGGTTCTCGAACGCCATGCCGTCGGGCGCCTTCGCGTCGCTGGAGAGCTCGAGCGCGACGGCGGCGCGGCCCTCGTAGACGCCGAGATCGTTTTTGCGCACGACATGAGGATCGAGCGACGCGAGCTCGCGCGCCTCGGGCACGGTCGCGCGGCCCTCCGCGCGACGGACCAACAAATCGCGACCACGAAAGGCAAAGCCGAGAGGGTTGTTCTCCACGGTCGATCGCGTAGCAAGGTCGCGCCCCGGCCGCGAGCCTTTTGCGCTACCATGGCGCGAGATGCCATGACCGACCGAGAGGACGCCCCCGCTACCGCACCCGCCTCCACCGAGAAAGAGACGCCGGCTCCCTCGCCAAAGCGTCGCTGGCCGCGCGCGCTCGGTCGCGTCGCGTTGGGGCTCGGGCTGGGGCTCGCCGTCGCCGAGGTCGCCTTTTACGCGCGCGACAAGGGCGCCTTCCCGCACGTCAACATGTACGCGCCCGACGCTCGGCTGGGCGTGCGCCTCATGCCGTTTGCGACCCAACGAATCGTCTTTGGAAAGAAGAACCCCGTCACCTCGCTCCGTGTCAATCGAGACGGCCTGCGCGGCGCGGATTTGCCGCCGCAGGGAGATGCCGAGATCCTCGTCGTGGGCGATTCACAGGTGTTCGGGCTCGGCGTCGAAGAGCACGAGACGGCGAGCGCCGTGCTCCAAACCATGCTCGGACGCACGGTGATCAACGCGGGCGTGCCCACGTACGGGCCGCCTGAGTACAACCTGGTCGTGGCCGACATGCTCGAAAAACGGCGCATCCAGACCGTGGTGTACGTCATCAACATGGTCAATGATCCGTTCGAGGCCGCGCACCCCAACACGGAGCGTCACGCGGTGTGGGACGGCTGGGCGGTGCGCAAAGAGACGGCCCCTCCCCACGTGACGCAGTTCCCTGGGCGCGATCTCTTGTACCGGCGATCGCACCTCTTTTATGCGCTCCGATCCTACCTTTATGCGCGCGGCCCCGGGCTCGACGAGAAGGGCTTTGCCTCCGAGGGCGCGCCCGCGGACCTCGTGAGCGCGGCGGCCAAAGCGAGCGACGAGCGCGCGCGCGCCGATCGTGAGACGCAGGCGAAGAAGGACGCGCGCGCCGCCGCGATTCAAGACGTCGAAAAGAAGGAGCGCGCCGCGGACCTCGCGGTCGAGGAGCTGGCGCTCGACACCTTCCTGCTCCGCGGCCATCAGGAAGGGTGGATTTATCAGCGCGCGAGGACCGACCCGGGCGACATCGTCCTCAAGACCGTTGACGTCTCCGAGGAGGGGCGGAGGCCGCCGCGCACGGCCAGCGTCCTTTACAATGGAGCCCAGGTGAGGCGCCGGGTCGAGGCGCGGATTCGAGCTTTGGCGGCGCTCGTGCTCGCGCTCGACCAAGCGGGGGTCACGTCGGTGAACAAGCTCCCTCCCGAGGAGGCGGCCCATTGGCAGGACCACGCTTGGATCTCGGCGCAGTTCGGCGACCAAGGTGATCCCGAGAGGTCGGTGATTTATCTCGCCGAGCAGGTGGCCCGCGGGCTCTTGCCCAATGGATCTCAGGCGCCGTTCAAAGGGCGTGAGCACCCGCTCGTCAAGACCGTGGCCGAGCGCGAGGCGCTGCTCAAAAAGCTCGAAGCCCTGCGGACCACGCCCGCCGAGACGGTGCGGGCGCGGTCGCCCATGACCCCTCTGCTCCGCGAGGTCAAAGCCCTCTGTGACGCCAAAGGCGCGAAGCTCCTCGTGGTGGCGCTCCCCATGGACCTTCAAGTCCACCCCGCGGAGTGGGCCAAGTATGGGAACGTGCAGCCGATCGACATGAAGCCGACCCTGATCCTCATCGACGATCTCGTGGCCTCGGCGGAGGCGATCGGCGCCTACGCGCTCGACGCGACGCCGGCCCTCGCCGCCGCCGAGCCCGGCGCCTTCTTGGGCGCCGACATCCACATGACGCCCAAGGGCCAACGCGCCTTTGCGCGGGCGATCGCCGAGAAAATCCGCGCGACGAAGGGGATCAACCCTTCTGGGGATAGCGGATGAAGACCAGGTGAAAGTGGTCCTCACCGGGCGACGCGTAGGTGCTCTTGGCGGTCACCTGCTCGCCCTTGTGGAGCTTCTCGAAGTCGGCGGCCGTGAGCTGGATGGCGTGGGAGTGCGGCGAGATGCCTTGGATCTCGTAGCCTTTGTCCTTGCGAGCGGCCATGTCGGCGGCGGTGATGGAGAGCTCGTGATCGTCTTTGCCGCCGATCTTGATCTCACACACGTTGGCGAGCTCGGGCGGATCGACCTCGGGGGCGAGCTTGATCAACAAGCGATGGAGATGGCCCGTGAGCGTGCTCGGCGTGCGCACGACCTCGCCTGCGGCGACGCGCTTGAGCTGATCGACCGTGAGCGTGACCGTGTGCGGGTGGCCGGCCGATCCGGTGATGTCGTACGTCTTCTCGACACCTGCTTTGACGTCGGCCAAAGGCACGTTGAAGACGTGGCCGTGGTTGGTGCCCACCTTGGCGATGACGCGGGTGAGCGGCGCGGTTTGGGGCGGGGCCGAGGGCGCAGGCGGGGGAGCGCTCGCGGTCGCGCTCGCCTGCGGAGGAGGCGCGGAGGCGACGGGCGGCGGCGGGTTGATCGGGCCGTAGGGCTCCGGCTCCCGCATCGCGTGAGGCGGATTGTTCGGCACGCACGCGCTCCCGAGCACGGGGAGGGCGGCGATCGACAGACCTGCTTGCAGCGCTCGCCGCCGCTTCACCATGATGCGTCCTCGGCTCATGAGGGGTGAGGAGACACCGCGGGCCCGGTCGTGTCAAGCCTCATCCCCAGCGGCGATGAGCGAGCTTTATTGCGAGGGCGAGGCCGATCGCGACCACGGCCCAACGCACGATCGAGGGCTTGATCCGCCGCGCGATCCGCGCGCCGAAATAACCCCCCACGACGGCGCCGGCCATCATGATGAGCGCCGGGCGGAACGCCACGGCGCCCGCGGCGACGAACATCATGGCCGCGATCATGTTGATGGCGACGGCCAAGATGCTCTTGACGCCGTTCATACGATGGATGTCCGTGCCGCCCAAACGACCGAGCAGCGCGAGCATCATGATGCCGATGCCTGCGCCGAAATAGCCGCCGTAGAGGCCCACGAAGAGTTGGGCGACGACGATGAGGGCCTTGCGGCGGGGCGGGCGCCCATCGTCGTCGCCGTGGGCGGAGGCGGGTTTGGGCGGGCGGAGGTTTTGAACGAAGAGGAGCGCTGTCGCGAAGAGCACCAAGAGCGGGACGAGGGCGTCGAAGATGTGTTGAGGCGTGATGAGGAGGAGCCCCGCGCCCGCGATGCCGCCCACCGTCGAGGCGGGGAAGAGCAGCTTGAGCACGGGGCCGTCTTTGGCGATCTCGCGCCGGTACGCGAGCGCCGACGCGAACGAGCCGGGGAAGAGCGCGACGGTGTTGGTGGCGTTGGCGACGAGCGGGCTCAGCCCGAGCGCGACCGCCGCGGGGAACGACACGAGCGACCCGCCGCCGGCGATGGAGTTGATGGCGCCCGCGACGAACGCCGAGGCGCTGAGCAAGGCGGCTTGGGTGAGCTCCATCGAAGGGCCGCTCTTACCATGGCCGGGGGCGGGCGCGCAGCATCTCTCGCGCTTTACGAGCCTCCCATCATGACGTACTCTCTCGGCGATGCCTGCGCGTGATCGATACCATCCCCACGTCGTTGACGCCCTCCTCCGGGATGGCTGGACGATCACGCACGACCCGCTCGCGGTCCGCATCGGCTCCAAGGACGCGTTCATCGATCTGGGCGCCGAGCGCTTCCTGGGCGCCGAAAAAGAGGGGCGCAGGATCGCTGTGGAGATCAAGAGCTTTTTGGGCCCATCGGAGGTTCGTGAGCTCGAGGTGGCGCTCGGTCAGTTCGTCTTGTACGGCGACGCGTTGGCCCGCACGCAGCCAGACCGGGTTTTGTATATTGCTGTTCGTTCGCAAGTGTACGAAGATGTCTTCGAGGAGCCCATGGGCCGGATGTTGCTCGATAATGAGCGAATCCGACTGCTCGTGTTCGATCCTGATCGGAGAGAGGTGCTGCGATGGATCCCGTGATCGATGACCGCGCCATCATCCGG
>CAYTJL010000017.1:0-22327 GCA_964437785.1 uncultured Polyangiaceae bacterium | reverse complement strand
ATCGGAGAGAGGTGCTGCGATGGATCCCGTGATCGATGACCGCGCCATCATCCGGCGTTGTTTGCAGGAGTACGTCGACATCCGCTATGCCAATGGCGATATCCACAATGAGGTCGTGTTCGACGAGGAGAACGCGCGGTACCTCGTGATGTCGCAAGGCTGGATGAAGACCAAGCGTGTGCATGGCTGTTTGATCCACGTCGAGATCGTCGACGGGAAGATCTGGGTGCAGCGCGACGGAACGGAGGAGGGGATCGCCACTAGGCTGGTCGAGGCGGGCATCCCCAAGAGCCGAATCGTGCTCGGCTTCTGGGATCCTGAAGCGCGGCGGCTCGGCGACTTCGCGGCCGCGTGACAGTCAAGCCCGGATGCCGGGCGCCTCATGGCCGCTCGCGGCCACGTATTCGGTGTAGCCGCCGCCATAGACCTTGACGCCCTCGGGCAAGATCTCGAGCACACGATTGGAGAGCGCGGCCAAGAAGTGCCGGTCGTGCGAGACGAAGAGCATCGTGCCGTCATAATCGGCGAGCGCCGCGACGATCATCTCCTTCGTAGCCATGTCGAGATGGTTGGTGGGCTCGTCGAGCACCAAGAAGTTCGGCGGGTCATAGAGCATCTGCGCGAGCACGAGGCGCGCTTTTTCGCCGCCGGAGAGCACGCGGCACGACTTGTCGACGTCGTCACCCGAGAAGCCGAACACGCCCGCGAGCGTGCGGAGCGAGCCGATGGATGCTTTGGGGAACGCGCTGATCAACGTCTCGTAAACGGTCTTCTCAGCGTCCAAGAGGTCCATGGCGTGCTGCGCGAAATACCCCATCTTGACGCTCGCCCCGATGGTCACCGACCCCTTGTCCGGCTCCGTCGTGCCCGTGACCAGCTTGAGCAGCGTGGATTTGCCAGCGCCGTTGACGCCCATCACACACCACCGCTCGCGCCGTCGGATCAAGAGATCGAGCCCGTCGTACACCACCCGTTTGCCATACTGCTTTGCGACCCCCTCGATCTTGGCCACGTCCTCGCCGGACCGCGGGGACTTGGGGAAGTCGAACGAGAGCGCCTTTCGGCGCTTGGGGGGCTCGACCTTATCGATCTTCTCGAGCTTCTTGACGCGCGACTGCACCTGCGCCGCCTTGGCCGCGTGGGTCTTGAAGCGCTCGATGAAGCGCCGCTCCTTGGCGAGCATGGCCTCTTGGCGCGCGAACTGCGCCTCGGCCTGCTGCTCCAAGACGGCGCGCTGCCGCTCGTAAAAGTCGTAGTTGCCCGTGAAGGTGGTGATGTCGCCGCCGTCGATCTCCAGGATCTTTTGCGCGACCCGGTTCATGAACTCGCGATCGTGACACGTCATCACGAGCGCGCCCTCATAGTCCTTGAGGAACGTCTCCAGCCAAAGGATGGACTCGATGTCGAGGTGGTTGGTCGGCTCGTCGAGGAGGAGCGCGTCCGGCCGCATGAGGAGGATCTTGGCGAGCGCGACGCGCATCTTCCACCCGCCGGAGAGCGCGCCCACGTCACCATCCATCACGTCGTTGTCGAAGCCGAGACCGGCCAAGATGGTGCGCGCGCGGGCGTCGAGCTCGTAGCCGCCGAGATCGGTGTAACGCGCCTGCGCGTGGCCATACCGATCCACGAGCGCTTCCATCTCGTCTTGCCGATCGGGATCCGCCATCGCGTGCTCCAGCTCGGCGAGCTCCTCGGCGACCTCCGCCACGGGACCCGCGCCCGCCATGGCCTCTGCGACCACGGTCCGGCCGCTCATCTCGCCCACGTCTTGGCTGAAGTAACCGATGCTGACCCCTCGCTCGACCGTCACCTGTCCTTCGTCCGGCGCCTCTTCGCGCACGATCATGCGAAAGATGGTGGTTTTGCCGGAGCCGTTCGGGCCTACGAGGCCCACCTTCTCGCCGCGGTTGATGGCGGCGGAGGCCTCGGTGAACAAGATTTGGCGGCCGTGCCGCTTGCCGATGGAGTCGAGGCGAATCATGGGAGGGCGCGCAATCTAGAAGCTTTGGCCCGCTTTGTCAGGTGGTTTTTGCGCTGCTCCATCGGAAGGCGCGTTGTGCTAGGGTGCGCCGGCCATGCCCGCCCCGCGCTCCTTTGACGACAAACGCGCGCACATCCGGGCGCTCACGAGCGCGCCCGAGGCGACGGCCGTGGCGGAGCTCCGCGTGATGCTCGCCGACAAGAATGGATATCTGGTGGGCGAGGCCGCCGAGGTGGTCAAACGCCGTGAGCTCGGGGCGCTCACACCGGACCTCGCCGCCGCGTTCCATCGCTTGTGCGAAGGCGCGGAGGATCCATCGCCCAAAGCGCGCGGGCGCGGCAAAGACACCCTCGCCGACAAAGGCTGTCACGGCAAAAACCGTATCGTGGAGGCCCTCCTCGCGCTCGACGCGGTCACCCCCGACGTCTACCTCGCGGGCCTCCGCTGCGAACAACCCGAGCCCGCGTTCGGCGCGCCCATTGACACGGCGGCGGGCCTCCGCGGGATCTGCGCTCACGCCCTCTTCCACATCAACCATCCCAACGCGCTCTTGGAGGTGGCCCCGCTGCTCTTCGACCCCGAGCCCGTCCCCCGCGCCGAAGCGGCGAGCGCCATCGGGGACAGCGGGGAGGACGCCGCCGCCGCGGTGCTGCACGTCAAAGCCCTCGCGGGCGACCGCGAGCCCGACGTGCTCGGCGCGTGTTACAAAGGCCTCTTACGCCTCTTGCCGAATCGCTATCTGCCCTTCGTCGCCTCGGTGCTCGACGAGCGGAGCCCGGGCGACCCCGAGGCCGCGGCGCTCGCGCTCGGCGAATCGCGGCTCTCGGGCGCATTCCCCCTCTTACGACGCGCGCTCGAAGGGTTCTTTGGATCAAAACACGAGAACGAGGTCCTGCTCGCGATGGGCCTCCTCCGCTCCGAAGAGGCCAATACATACTTGATGGATGTCGTCGAATCAGGGCAGGACAAGCGCGCCGAGAGCGCCTTGAACGCGCTCGCGCTCCACCGCCACGACGAGAAGATCAAGGCGCGCCTCGCCGCCGTCGTCGCCAAGAAGGGAAGGCGCTTCGCCGCGCTCTTCGCGGAGAAGTTCGGATGAGCGATGACTTGGCGCCCTTGGGCGTGTACATCCACTTTCCGTATTGCCTCCAGAAGTGCCCCTATTGTGATTTCGTCTCGTTCGCCACGGAGCGGCCCGCGATCGATCACCGAGGCTACGCCGACGCGGTCATCGCCGAGCTGTCGGCCCGCCGCAAAGCGCTCTCCCAAAGGCGCCTCACGAGCGTGTTCGTGGGCGGCGGAACCCCCTCGCTCTGGGAGCCCGAAGAGCTCGGGCGCGTGCTCGCCAAGGTCCGTGAGGCGTTTTCAGACGTGGCGAGCGACGTCGAGATCACCGCCGAGTGCAACCCCAGCTCGCTCGATGAGGCGCGCGCCAAAGCCATGATGGCCGCGGGCGTGAACCGCCTCTCCATCGGCGTGCAGAGCCTCGATGAGACCAAGCTCCAGTTCCTCGGCCGGCTCCACGACGCGAGCGGCGGCCTCCGGGCCGTGCGCGACGCGGTCGCCGCGGGCGCGACGCGGGTCAGCGCAGACCTCTTGTATGGAGTCACGCCGGACGGCGCCCCGCCCTCGCCCGAAGAGGCGGCGTCGGACGTGACGAGGGTCGCGGAGCTGGGGATTCGCCACGTCTCCGCGTATGGCCTCACCATCGAGCCGAGCACCGAATTCGGCGCGCGGGCGCGCAAAGGCACGCTCCCCATCGCGCCCGACGGCGCTTTGGCCGACGCTTACCTCGCGGTGGAGGAGGCCCTCCTCGCGCGGGGGCTCATCCATTACGAGATCTCCAACTACGCTGTCCCCGGCGAAGAGTCGCGCCACAACCTCGGATATTGGAGGGGCCATGATTATCTGGGCCTCGGCTGCGCGGCCGTGGGCGCGCTCGCGGGCGAGGACAACCACGCTGTCCGCTATCGCAACGTGGCCGACCCGGAGCGCTACATGGCGCGCGCCCGCGCGCTCCGCGAGGGCGAGAGCGCAGCGAGCGTGACCGGGAGCGAAGAGGCGCTCGACCCCGAGACGCGCCTGCGCGAACGTATCATGTTGGGCTTACGGCTCGTGGAAGGCCTCGACGTCGAGGCCGCCGCCGCGTCGCTCGGCGTCACCGCGTGGACCCGGGAGCGGCGCCGCGCGGCCGACAGGCTCGTTCGAACAGGCAAGCTCGTCGTCGAAGGAGGAAGGATGCGTGTTCCGTCCGGGGCGAGGCTCTTCACGGACGGGACGGCGGCAGCGTTGTTTTGAGACAGAGGCCGCGTGAAATACCGTGTCATTGCCCGGGCTCGCCCGATGCTCTACGGTCAGGCAGCCGGGGGAAGCAACATGGTGTCTCTGTCCGATCAAGGCGGGCTCGTCCGCGGGCTCGCGCTCACCAACATCCTCTCGTTCCTTCACGAGCGCGGCGGCGAATGCGCACAAGGCGCCCTCCTCGAAGCGCTCTCATGCGAGGATCGCGCCGCGATCCTCGCCGCGTCTCCTTGCTCTTGGTATCCCATCCCGCTCCTCGCCCGCTCGCGCCGCGCGCTCCTCACCTCGATTGGAGGTTCGGTGGTGCGCGAGCTCGGGCGCTTCGAGGCCGAGAGGGACCTCGCCTCCCCGCTGCGCTGGTCGCTCCTCATCGCGCCGCGAACGTCGGTGTTGTCGCGCATAGGCACGCTCTTTCGAAGGCACTACACATCGGGCGTTTGGTCCTCGCACAAGAGCGCGGATGGGGACCGCGCCGTCCTCGGCGATTGGCCGGACGGCAGCGTGATCCGCGATCACGGGACAGGCTATTGGGGCCACCTCTTGAGCCGCCTCGGGCTGCGCGGCGTCGCGATCGAGCACCCGAGGAGCGGCCCGGAGGCGTGTGTCATCACGTGGAGAGGCGGGTTGTCCTCCGGCGAAGAGCCCCTTTGGATCACAGAGGACGACGCGCCGCACGTGGGGCGCGAGCTCGCTCAAATAACCTCGAAGCCCGCGCTCGCAGAGGCTTTGTCCGAGGTGCTCGCGCGGGTCCCCGACGTGGGGGAGGCCGCCGTCTGGGACAACCCGCTTGGCCGCGGCGCGCCCCTCGCCGAGCACCGCCGCGCGCGCTCCCCCGATCGCGCGTACGAGCCTCGTTGCTTCGTGCTCGAAGCGCGCGGCGCGCTCGCCGGCAAGCTGACGCTCACCTCGGCGAGCGCCGAGGCCGACGTCCTCTCATCCATGCTCGCGCCTTGGATCGGGCTCGCGGCGGCGAGCGCGGAGGAGCCTTTGGACCCTCACCTCCAAAGGGCGAGGCGCGCGGCCCACGTGGGGGCGCGTTGGGCGCTCACCCCCAAACAAGTGGAGGTGCTCGACCAGCTCGCGCGCGGGCGCAGCAACAAAGAGATCGCGGCGCAGCTCAACATCGCGGAAGGCACCGTGGAGCTCCACGTGTCGAGCATCCTCAAGAAGGCTTCGCACAAGAGCCGCGCGGGGCTCATCGCCGAGGTCTGGGGGTGATTCGATTATAGGGTTTCCCCCATGGCACCTCCCGCGCAGGCCGCCTATCCTCCGCGCACAACAAAGAACGGGCCGGGAGGGGGAAGCCACCTGCCCAACGAGGAGACGTCACCGTCATGGCGAACGAGCAGCAACGCGCGAACGATGCCTTCAAGATCCGTAGGGACGCGGCGCAGGACCAAAAGAACCTGCCTCTGCCTCCGCACCCAGCCAACAACGACGAGACCCTTTATCCGAACAAGATCGGGAGCTACTCGAAGGGGCTCCCCCACAACAACCTCGGTGAGGTCGACCTCGCCGCGTACAACCTCTTCATCGCCGCGGTGACGAGCGGCAAACCCGTTGATTTCGAGGAGATCCCGCGCGGCGGCGCGCGCCGCTTCGTCAACCCTCAAGCCGGGCTCGCCTTCGAGATGGAGGGCCCCGACTCGCACCATCTCGCCATCCCGCCTGCGCCGCCGTTCGCGGGCGCGCGCCAGGCCGGCGAGATCGTCGAGAACTATTGGATGGCCCTCGCGCGCGACGTGCACTTCTCGTCGTACGAGAGCGATCCCACCATCCAATCCGCGGCCGCGGACCTCGCGAGCCGCTCGGAGTTCTCGGGCCCCAAGACGCAGAAGCTCCTCTTCCGCGGCACCCTCGCGGGCGACGAGAAGGGGCCTTATCTGTCGCAGTTCCTCCTCAAAGACGTGCCGTTCGGCGCACAGACCATCTCGCAAAAGATGAAGACCGTGCTCCCCGGCGTCGACTACATGACCGCGCAGCCTCAATGGCTCTCGGTCCAGCGCGGCGAGGCGCAGGGCCCGGACGCGTTCGATCCGGTCGCGCGCTACATGCGCAACGGGCGTGACCTCGGCCAGTGGGTCCACGTCGACGCGCTTTATCAGGCGTACTTCAACGCGTGCTTGATCCTGCTCGGCGCGGGCGCCCCCGTCGACGACAATAACCCCTACACGGCCGCCAACTCCAAGAACCAAGACGGGTTCGGCACCTTCGGCGGGCCCCACATCCTCTCGCTCGTGACCGAGGTCGCGACGCGCGCGCTCAAGGCGGTTTGGTTCCAAAAGTGGTTCGTCCACCGCCGGCTCCGGCCCGAGGCGTTCGCGGGGCGCATCCACATGCGCCTCACGAACCAGGCCAATTACCCCATCCATCAAGACGCGCTCGGCTCCGCGGCGGCCGCGGCGGTGCACGCCAAGTACGGCACGTATTTCCTGCCCATGGCGTTCCCCGAGGGCTCGCCGCTCCACCCGGCGTACGGCGCGGGCCACGCCACGGTGGCGGGCGCGTGCGTCACCATCCTCAAGGCGTGGTTCAAAGAGTCGACCAAGCTCGCCGACATCGGCCTCGCGCCCGTTGTCGCGTCGGCCGACGGCCTCTCGCTCGTGCCTTATGCCGGCGCCGACGCCGGTGAGCTGACGGTCGGCGGGGAGCTCAACAAGATCGCCTCCAACATCGCCATCGGCCGCAACATGGCGGGTGTCCACTGGCGCACGGATTACACCGCCTCCGTCGCGCTCGGCGAGGCCGTGGCGATCGGCGTCCTGCGCGATCAGAAGGGCACGTACAACGAGTCTTTCAAGGGCTTCTCGCTCACCAAATTCGATGGCTCCACCATCGTGATTTGACGCTCGCAACGGCGCCGCGCTCTGTTCTATGCTGCCGCCATGCGCGGCGCCCCCCTCCTCATCGCCCCTCTCTTCTTCTCGCTCGGCTGCGCCGATCTCATCGGCCCCGAGCCCCCCATCGTGCTCTCGTCCGCCGAGGCGCAGGTCACCCTCACCCTCGATCCCTTCTCGATCCAAATCGCGGATCCCGGAGGCAAGGTCGTGCTCGCGAGCGCCGCGGGCGACGGCGCCTATCAAGGCGTCTCCGCCACCTTCGACGACGCGACCTTCGCGGCCAAGCTCCTCCCCGGCTGGGACGGTTACACCCCCGCCGAGGGGCCTTGGCGCAGCGCGCCCAAGGCCGTCCTCAAAGAGAGGACGAGCGAGGGAGTCACGCTGGCCCTCACCGATGATGACGTCTATCTCACCCTCTCCGTGACGGTGATCGGCCCGCGCGTGCGCCTCGCGATCGACGCGCGCGAAAAGGAGGATCCCGCGGCCGAGAGCGCCCTCAACAAAACGAGCCTCGCCTTCGCCCTCCCCCAAGAGGCTGGCTTCTTCGGGCTGGGAGAGCGCTTCGCCACCCTCAACCACCGCGGCTTCTCGCTCTATAGCTATGCCGAGGAGGGCGGCCTCGGCGCGGGCGAAGGGGTGCCCCTCGATCCGGTGACGCCGTTCCCCAACGGCCCTTCGATGACGTATTTCCCGGTCCCGTTCTTCCTCTCGAACGAGGGATATGCCATGCACCTCGACACCACGTATCGCAGCGAGGTGCATTTGGGGAGCGAGCGGGAGGACGCCTTCCGCGTCGCGGTCAACGCGCGCGCCTTCGCGACCACGGTGTACGTGCGCGCGGATCCCCTCTTGGCCATCGCCGACTACACCGAGGACACGGGCCGCCCCATCGTGCCTGCTCCATGGGTGTTCGGCCCGCGCCGCCGCGTCAACCGAGGCGCCATGGTCGACGGAGCGCCCGAATACCAAGTCATGCGCGATCGCAAGATCCCCGTGACCGGCATCGACGACGCGCTCCACTTCTTGCCCGCGCTCTCCCAGCTCGGCAAAGAGGCCGAGATCGCCCAGTGGACCCACGACCTGCACGCCGCGGGCTACAAGGCCATGGCGTACAACAACCCCTACCTCGCGAGCAACAACGCGAACGCCGCCGCCGACTACGCCTATGGCAAAGAGCATGGATACTTGATGAAGGGGCCCGACGGCGAGCCCGTCATCACCTCGTTCATCTCGGGCAAGCTCCTCACCGTGGCCGCGTTCGACCTCACGAATCCTGATGCCGTGGCCTGGTTCCAAAGCCTGCTCAAGCGCTCGCTCGACCTCGGCTACGACGGCTGGATGCACGACTTCGGCGAGTACACGCCCCGTGACGCCCAGCTCTTCGACGGCCGCAAAGGGGATGAGGTCCACAACGCCTTCCCCGTGCTCTCGGCCAAAGCCGCGCACGATCTGCTCGAAAAAGAGCGCCCCGGGGATTATCTGTTCTTCGTGCGCTCGGGGTACTCGGGCACGCAGGGCTTCGTGCCCGCGGTGTGGGGAGGCGACGCCGAGGTCTCGTTCGACAACACGCAAGGGCTCCCCTCCTCGGTGCGCGGCGGGCTCAACCTCTCGATGTCGGGCGTGCCTTAT
Source organism: uncultured Polyangiaceae bacterium (assembly GCA_964437785.1). Lineage (GTDB taxonomy): Bacteria > Myxococcota_A > Polyangia > Polyangiales > Polyangiaceae > CAYTJL01. The sequence goes on along the minus strand of CAYTJL010000017.1, from coordinate 13,576 downwards.
TGGGGCAGCGACATGACCGGGTTCAAGTGCATCACGTCCGATCCGCACGACAAAGAGGTGTTCCTGCGATGGGTCGAATTCGGCGCGGTCTCGCCCATCATGATGGAACAAGACGCCTGCTCGAACCCCATCAACCCTCAGACCAAGTGGAAGCTCTGGAACGACCAGGAGACGCAGGACATTTATCGAACGTACGCGCTCCTCCACACGCGCCTCCTGCCGTATTTTCAGGCGCTCGCCGCCGAGGCGAACGCGACGGGCAAGCCCATCACCCTGCACCCGTTCCTGCTCCACCCCAGAGAGCCCGAAGCGTGGTTGGTGGACGATGCTTATTATCTGGGCGCGGCGCTCTACGTGGCGCCGGTCGTCGCGCGCGGCGCGACGCAAAAGCACGTTTGGCTCCCGCCCGGCCACACCTACGTGGACGTCGAGAGCTCGTCGGTCTACGCGGGCGGCGCGAGCGTGGACGTCGCCGCGCCCCTCGGGAAATTGCCGCTCTTCCTGGTGTCGGGCGCGATCCTCCCGCTGCTCGACGCTTCGATTGACACCCTCGCTCCCGCGGCCGATCCCAACGTGGTGACGCTCGACCAGGTGGCCGATCGCTTGGACGTTCGCGTCGCGCTCGAGCCCGGGCAGACAGCCCATCTCGTGTTGGTCGACGGCACCGTGCTCGACGCTTCGCGCGGCGGCGATCAAGGTAACCCCGACGCGCTCACGCTGGTGACGGAGGCCGAGATCGCCGCGTGCTCGGCGTGTTACGTGACCTCGCAAGAGGGGATGGTGAATCGGCTCCGGGCGAGCACGGAGGAGGCTTTGGAGGCAACCCTCGTGATCGAGGACGTGACGCTCACCGTGAAGAACGGCCCCGCGCGCCGGGTTCGGTGGGACGTGCTCCGCGTCGCGCCGTGAGCTAAAAACAAGACCCCTCGATGGGCACGTCCGAGGCCGTGAGGAGCTCGGTGGGCAGAGCCCACGGCGGGCCCCCGGTGAAGTCGAGCGAAGCATCGATGGTGAGCGTGCAGGGGTAGAACATCCCCGGCGGCACGGTCCACGTGAGCACGCCTTTGCCGCCCACCGCCGGGAACGCTTGGCCCATCGGCGTGCTCGCTGCGCAGTCCGCGGCGCTGTTCGTGATGATGGCGTTGGTCGCGCCGAACTGCTGCGGCGCGGTGAACCCCTCGAACCCAGGGCCGTTATCCATGGGCGCGTCCAAGAAGAGCACCACGCACACGTCCCGGACCGCGTCGGCCTTCTTGACCATCAGATGATCCAGCCCGGCGGGCACCAAGACCGCGGAGTACGTCGAGGCGCTCGTCAGACACGAGGTGTCGGGGCTCACGTCCATCAACGCCGCGGCGGCCTCGCACGCGTTGCAATACGCGACCCCGTCGCAGCCGCAGACGCCCGGGCAATCGTCGGTGCAGTTGACGGGCGGCGGCGAGCACACACCCAAGCTGCCTTTGCCGCAGAGCCCGTCGGGGAAGTCGCAATACCCCGCCTCACACCCGTTTTGGCCGAGATCGCAGCCGTCCGCGCCGCTCGATGAGCTGGACGTGCTGGAGGACGTGGACGACGAAGAGGAGGTGGAGCCGCCCGACCCCGACGTGGTGTCGGGCACCGTCACCTCGGTGCAGGCAGCAGGGGAGAGGAGCGTTGCGAGGAGGAGAGAAGCGAAGGAGGCGCGGCGCATGCCATGAGGCTATCACGCGCCTCCCCGCGCGGAGAGGGGATTATTCGGTGGAGTGGCAGACCTGGCAGGACTCCTCTTCGTCGCCGTTCCAGGCGTCCGCGGGCGTCGGGTCATAGGTCTGTTGCTTGAAGTGCGCGCGCGCAGCGTCGGAGTCGTGGCAACCCCAGCACGCGAGCCGAGAGGGCTTGGTGAGCCACGAGCCCGAGACTTTGCCCTTGGGGTGGCACGCCTCGCAGCTCCGCGCGTCGAGCGGCAACGAGATCTCCCAGTTGCGGCCGGGGACCGTGTCGCCGTTCGAATACGCGACCGTGAGCAGAGGATAATTGAGGTTCGCGCCGAAGTGCACCGCGTGGATGCGCTTCGAGATGGGGTGAGCGCCCGTGAACGACGTGCCGGCGGTGCTCTGCGGTTGGTAGTCGTGGCATGCGCCGCACTGGTCAATCGCGTCGTCGCTCAGCACTTTGTAGTGGCGCCGGAAGTCGAGCACGAGGCCTTTGCCGTCCGAGCCTTGGTGGCACGTGTCGCAGTTGCCGGCGACCGGCAGCTCCGCGGTGGGCGTGCCGACCTGGAAGGCGATGCGCGCGACGCTGGGCGTTTTGTAGTCGGTCGCGCTCTTGTTGCCGCGATCGGAGATCTCGACCGACGCGATGTACGTGCCGGGCGCGAGGTCGTCGACCGGGTCGAGCTGATACGTGATCTTGTCGGCGGCCCACGTGACCGCAGGATCGTTGTTGGCCGGGTTCGACTGCTTGGCGAGCGAGTTACCGACGGTGAAGCCGCCGATCACCTTGAGCGACGTGTCGTTGTTGAAGACCGCGGTCGTGACAGGCCCGGAGACGAGCTGAATCGAGAACACGTCACCCAGGTTGCGGCTCCGAATCGACACTTGGCCTCCCGGCTCCAGGTACGCGATGCCGCGCAGCTTGAACTGAGCGTCGTTGTTGAGCCACGTCGCGATCTCGGCCGGCGTGGCCGCCGCCGTGCTCGAGAAGGTGCCGGACGAGACGTTGACCGTCACCGTGCCGGGCAGGATCTTGCCGCCGCCCGTCGTGACGTAGAGCTCTTTGCCAGCGTCGAACTTGATGGCGAGCGACGCGCCGGCAGCGCTGATGTTGAAGGGCCCAGCCCCGCTGCTCGTCACCTTGACGCGCGCCTTGGTGGTGAGGACGGGGTTCCTGTTCGCGCGCGGGCCGTGGACGAAGAAGTTCGAGGCCGCGAAGAGCCCGTCCGCGGGCGGGCAGCCGGTCTGCAAACAACCCTCAGCAGAGGCGTCGGCGACCACGGTGTTGTGATCGATGGGCACGTTGGTGGTGTAATCCGAGAGGATGACGGTGACGACGGGCGCCTCGCCGGCCACGAAGTGCGTGCCGTTGGCGGGCGTGGAGATGCTCATCGCGACCTTGAATTCAGGGATGTTGCGCGGATCTTCGGTGACCCAACGGGTCATCCAGTCGTGCCGCTCGGTGATGGGCGAGATGCCGTTGCCAGAGGCCTTGTGGCAGACCGAGCAGTTGTCGTCGTTCGCCTGCGAGCCGCCGGCGTGGTTCTGGCCGGTCACGAAGTCGACCTGATCATGGCACGAGCCGCACGCCTGCCGAGAGGGCGCCGCGCGCCAGTTGTCGACCTCGTTGCCCGTGCCTTGGTGGCACTTTTGACAGTTGGAGAGGACCGCGGGGAAGTTCGACTTCCACCACTCGTGTTTGGTGTTCTGGAAGCCCCAGATCGCATATTGCCCGTTGTCCGCGGACTCGTCGGCGGGCGTCGCGGGGTTGTCCCACACAACGCCGTCGGGGCCCGGGATCGACGAGAGCTCGCCGCCCGCGTGGATCTTGTGGATCATCACCTTCATGTCGAGCGACTCGCCGCTGTGCGGGTCGACGCTGCCGGGCGCGTGGCAGGTGACGCAGTTCTCGACGCTCCTGCGATCGCCGCCGTGCGCGTGGAAGTCGCCGCCGTGGCACTGCTGGCACGTGTCGGTCTTCACGAGATCACGTGAGAGCGTGGGCGCCGAGCCGTCGGGCACGAAATCGAACGTGGCTGTGGCCGTGGGGCCGGCGCTGCCGCCGAGCATGATCGAGACACGGTGGGTGCGGTTCTGCTCGTACGCGATAGGCAGGTTGCTCACCGGCGTGACCACGTTGGTGAGGTTCTGCGCGAACGTGTACGTGTAGGACCCGTCGCCGTTGTCGACCAACGTGCCATTGTTCTCGCGATAGGCCTGCTCCGCCGTGGTGCCGTCGGGGTTCGGCCAATCGCCGTTCGCGGAGCCGCTCACGGTCTGGACGCGGTAGATGTAAGGCACCCACTTGGAGAACGCCTCTCCGTTCGAGGGCGGGACGAGCTTCGCGATGTTGGCGGTCACGGCGGTGATCCCCGTGACGGGGGAGCCTTCGGGGTCGAGCACGGTGAAGTCGACGATCACTTGGCCTGCGGGGCTCGCGGTCGCCGCGGTGATGCTCGTGTCCGCGACGTAGAAGCCGGTGTCGTTGAACGCCTGCTTCGCGAGCGCGTCGTCGCCGTGGAAGAAGCCGATCTCGACGTTGCCTCCGTTTTGGCCGTTGTTGCCGTTGTTGCCGTCGATGCCGTCGGCCCCGTTGATACCGTCGTTGCCGTTGGTGCCGTCGGTGCCGTCGGTGCCGTCGGTGCCGTCTTGGCCGTTGGTGCCGTCTTTACCGTTCTGCCCGGCGGGCCCTGGTGGGCCTTCACAACCGCTCAAGCCCAGGATCGACCCGAGCGCGAGCGCAGCAGATGCCTTGACGATCGATCTCCAGAGGGACATTTGACTTACCTCCTCGTCGCGCGAGAAGCCTGCGTGCAGCCCGCAAATCCAGCGCCTGCCCGGACCCTGGTCCCGGTGCCGCCGCCGCCCTCACCTCGGCCGCTCCGCTGCCAGGAGCGGGCGCTCTCCGCGCGATTCGTGGTGTCGAGGGATGGGAAGGAAAGGAGGGGCATGGCTTCTCGCGAAGGGGCGAGAGCAAGGCACATACCCAAGCCGGAGAGGGGGGAATATCGGGAGGGCTACTGCACCCAATGGCCGAGCGCGAAGGCGGCGGCGGCGAGGAGCACCGCGGCGGCGAGGAGCGCTTCGAGGGTGGGCTTCTCTCGGGAGGCGTCGGTCATGCTCCAAGGAGAGCAGGCGCGCGTCACGTCCCCGTGACAACTCCGCGACGAGGTGTGGCGCGTCTTTGCACTTCTTGACGGCGCGACCGAAGAGGGCGGTTACATTGCGCGCCGCTTCCAACCCACCCTGCACCGAGAAGGAGACCACACCCATGGACCGCCTGACCCTCCCCGCCGATCACGTAGCCCCCACCGCCCGCGAGGTCGTCGCCTCGTTCCACCGAGGCATCGTCGAGGACGTCGCCGCGGCGGTCGCGCGTGATCCGGTGGTGGTCGTGGGCATGGCGCAGAACCCGGTGGTCAAGCGCGCGCGCAAGCTGCTCGACGCCGAAGGCATCAAGTACACGTACATCGAGCATGGGAGTTACTTCTCCAAGTGGCGTGAGCGGCTCGCCATCAAGCTCTGGGCCGGCTTTCCCACCTTCCCGATGGTCTTCATCGACGGCTCGCTCGTCGGCGGCTGCACCGAGCTTCAAAAGCTCAAGGACGAGGGCAAGCTCAAAGCATCTTGAAGAGGCTCAGGGCGCGTCTTCGCCGCGCGCCTCGTCCTGCGCGCTGAATCCATATTTGCGGAGCAGCGATCGGAGATAGCTCCTATCCATGCGCGCGAGCCTCGACGCCTCGGAGATGTTGCCCTTGGTTCGGCCGATGAGCTCGCGCACATAACGCTGCTCCCACTGATCGGCGGCGCGCTGCTTGGCGACCCGGAAAGGCACCTTGGGGTCGAACCCCTCGTCGGCGATCGCGCGGCCCGCGGAGGACGCGTCGCCGCTCGGCCCCTCGGCGCCCGCGAGCGCGCTCAAGATGAGATCGTCGAACAACGTCGCGCGCTCCACCGCCGCGCGCAGCTCGCGCACGTTGCCCGGCCAGCTCTGCCGGCGGAGCGTGTCGACGAGCTTGTCCGGGATCTCGCGGCCCGGCATGAGCTCGCCGTAAAAATACCGAGCGAGCCGCTCGATGTCGTCGACCCGCTCGCGGAGCGGCGGGATGTAGAGGCGGACCACGTTGAGCCGATAGTAGAGGTCCGCGCGGAACGCGCCGCGGTTGACCTCCGCGCGCAGATCGCGGTTCGTCGCGGCGACGACCCGCGCGTCGAAGCGCGCGTGCTGGTTGCTCCCCACGCGCTTGATCATCCGCTCTTCGAGCGCGCGCAGGAGCTTCGGCTGCATCTCGAGCGGCAGCTCGCCGATCTCGTCGATGAAGATGGTGCCGCCCGACGCCTGCTCGAACGCGCCCGCGCGATCGGAGGAGGCGCCGGTGAACGCGCCTTTGACGTGGCCGAACAGCTCGCTCTCGACGAGCGACGGCGCGATGGCCGTGCAGTCGAGCACCACGAACGGGCCGTCGGCGCGCGCGCTCGCGTCGTGGATCGCGGAGGCGAGCACGCCCTTGCCCGTGCCGGTCTCGCCCTCGATGAGCACCGTGGTCTCGGTCTTGGCGATGCGCGGGAGCGCCGCGAAGATGCGGCGCATCGACGAGCTGACGCCGAGGAGCGGGCCGAAGCGATCGTCGGTGCTGAGCGCCTCGCAGATGTCTTGATCGTTCTGATCGATGCGCAGCGTGGTGCGCCCGACGCGCACGCTCGCGCCGTCGTCGACGTAGCCCTCGCGCACGCGCACCGAGCCCACCCACGTGCCGTTGGACGAGCCCAGATCGCGCAGCAAAAAGCCCTCGGGCGTGGCCGTGATGCTGAAGTGATGGCGCGACACCGTCGGGTCGCTGAGCACCAAGTCGTTCGCCGGCGACGTGCCCACCGACACCTCGCGCACCTCGGCGCGGAGCGTCGCGCCGGCGTCCTTGCCTTCGAGGACCGTGAGCGAGAAGCCGTCGAGGCGGAGCTCCCCCGCGCGGGAGCCGAGGGTCAACGTCGACGCGTGCGACATAGGACAGCGAGCCTATCACCATCCGCGCGCGGCCCCTCGCGCGATGGTCGCGTCCGAGGATGTACAACGCGTTGTACAAAACGATCGTGGCCGGGGAGGACCCGGCCACGTTCGCTTTTGTCGCGCGAGAAGAAGGAGCGGCGATTTACTTGCGGAGGTTGAGCGCCGCGATGAGCGCGCGGTAGCGCTCGATGTCGGTGCGCTTCAGGTAGTCGAGCTGGCGGCGGCGCTGGCTCACGAGCTTGAGGAGGCCGCGGCGCGAGTGGTGATCCTTCTTGTGCGTCTTGAAGTGATCGGTGAGCTGCGTGATGCGCTCGCTGAGGAGCGCGATCTGCACCTCGGGCGAGCCGGTGTCGCCCTCGTGGATCTTGTGCTTGTCGATGATGGACGCTTTTTGAATCTGGTGGAGCATGTGTCTCTCGTGACGTGCCGATCGCCCACCGCTGCCGAGCGATGGGCCGCTCGTGCATGATGGGCACGAGCCGGCCTGTGATGCCCCGCCGTGAGCGCGCGACCCGAAGCGGCGCGAGCCCGGTGGTGGGGCCGTGGGACCAAGGGGGCGCGGAGTATACAGACGAGCATCGACACGTCAACCATGCTCGGGGGCTATTGTCTTCGGGCGTGTTCGTCTAGGCTGCCCCTCGCATGCCGGGCACTCAAAGGCCGCCCCCTTCCGAGACCGCGCCGTCGCCGGCACCGCCTCCTGCCAGCGCTGCCACGACGAGCGCGCCGTCGATCCAGGTCGGCAACGCTACCACCATGCTCGGCGCGAGAAACTCCTCGCCGGACGCGCTCGTCAAGCTCTGCCCTACGTGCGAGCTACGCTACCCCGCCGATTTCAAGGTCTGCCCCAAAGACGCGACCGAGCTCGTCGAGGCCTCGAACGAAGAGCAGGACGAGCTCGTCGGCAAGACGATCCAACAGAGCTACACGATCGTGCGCGTGCTCGGCGAAGGCGGCATGGGCCGCGTGTACGAGGCGCGCCACACGCGCATCACGGGCAAGCGCTTCGCGATCAAGATGCTCCACCCGGAGTACGCGCGGCAGACCGAGGTGCTCACGCGCTTCCAGCGCGAGGCCGAGGCGGCGGCGTCGATCCAGAGCCCCAACGTCGTCGACGTCTACGACGTCGATCGCACCGAGGATGGCCGGCCCTTCATGGTGGCCGAGCTGTTGAACGGCCAAGACTTCTCCGCGCTGCTCGACGAGAAGGGCAAGCTCCCGGTCGGGCCCACGGTGCACATCGTCCGGCAAGTGTGCAGGGCGCTCATCGCCGCGCACGAGCGCGGCGTCGTTCACCGCGACATGAAGCCCGAGAACGTGTTCTTGACGGGCGATCTCACGCGGCCTCTCGCGAAGGTGATCGACTTCGGCATCTCGAAGGTCGGCGACCCGCCCGACGGCGGCGGCAAGCGCACCGCGCTCACCAAGACGGGCATGGTGATGGGCACGCCCTCGTACATGGCGCCCGAGCAGGCGCGCGGCGAGCGCGTCGATCATCGCGCCGACATCTACGCGGTCGGCGCCATCCTCTACACCGCGCTCACGGGCCGGCGCCCCTTCGATCGCGACGACCCCACCGCGACGCTCGCGGCGCTCCTCATGTCGGTGCCCGAGCGCCCGCGCACGATCGAGCCTTCGATCCCCGAGTCGCTCGAGCTGGTGATCCAAAAGGCGATGGCGCGCGATCCGGCGGATCGGTACGCGAGCATGGCCGAGCTCGATCACGATCTCATCCCGTGGGACAACGAGGTGACCGCGCTCGCGCCCGCGGGGCCCTCCTCGATGAGCCGCCCGAGCGTCGCGTCGATGGACGCGAAGAGCCGCGAGGCCGCGATGGCGAGGCCGATGATCGTGCTCTTCACCGCGCTCACGCTGGTGTGGGGCGCGGGCAGCCTCACGGCGCTCATCGCCGCGATCGTGCGGCTCTCGCGCGGGGGCGGCGCGACCGCGAACCTCTCGGGCGCGGAGGCGGTGTTCCTGATCGTGGGCTTGATGCTCGCGCTCGCGACGCCGGTCGGGCTCGGCGCGCGCTGGGTCCTGCGCAACGTGTGGTCGAACAGCGTCAAGGCGGTCGAGCTCGCGAGCGTGATCCGCAGGCCCGCGCTCGTGGGCCTCACCGCGTACGGCTTCATGACGATCCTGGTGCGGGTCTTCGAGGTGGTGGTGCTGCGCCGCGCGGCGGGCGTGGCCTGGCCGGTCTGGGACGTCTTGCTGTTCGTCGTGGGCGCGGCGGCCGTGGGCGGCGCGTACTTCTTGTTCGGCGCCGAGAAAAAGAAGGCCTGAAAAAGAGCCTTTTGAGCGAGCACAAGATATTTCTGGCGCTTGTGCCTCTTTGGCTCTAGAGAGGTCCCGCTTCATTCGTTCACGTAAGTCCACCTCTGGGCTCTCGGCGACGCGACTTCGACTTCGCTCATTGGGCATGATCGACAAGCTCGTGCCCAACGATCGAGGAAGAAGAGCCGTCGGTGCCCGGCGTCGCGGCCGCACGGAGCGGCCCTCGCCCGAACGGCGAGCACCGAGAGCAAACCCATGTTCGTACGCGAATCCGTCATGCTCGGCGGTCGCGAGCTCACGCTCGAGACCGGCCGGTTGGCCAAGCAATCGCACGGCTCCATCCTCATCACGTTCGGCGAGACGATGGTGCTCGTCACCGCGGTCTGCCAAGACGAGCGCCCCGGCATCGACTTCTTCCCGCTCACCTGCGAGTTCGTCGAAAAGACGTACGCGGCCGGCAAGATCCCCGGCGGCTTCTTCAAGCGCGAGGCGCGCCTGCGCGACGAGGAGATCCTCGCCTGCCGCATCATGGATCGCCCGCTCCGCCCGCTCTTCCCCGATGGGTTCAAGAAGGACACGCAGATCATCGCGACGGTCCTCTCCAGCGACAAGCAGAACAAGGCCGACGTGCTCGCGCTCACCGGCGCGAGCGCCGCGCTCCACCTCTCGGACATCCCGTGGGGCGGGCCCGTGTGCGGCATCCGCGTGGGCCGCCTCGAAGGCGAATTCATCGCGTATCCTACGGTCGATCAGCTCGAGCGCTGCGACATCGATCTGGTGGTCGCGTGCTCGCGCGACGCGATCGTGATGGTCGAGGGCGGCGCGCAGGCGGCGATCGAGGCCGAGATCATCGACGCGCTCATGTTCGCGCACGAGTCGAGCCAGCCCGTGCTCGATCTCATCGAGAAGATGCGCGCCGCGGTCGGCAAGGAGAAGCGGCCCTTCACGGTGGCCGGGCTCGATCCCGAGGTGAAGGCCAAGGTCGCCGCGCTGGTCGACGCGGACCTCTCCGTCGCGACGCGCGTCACCGACAAGAAGGCCCGCTACGACGGCTACAAAGCCCTCAAGAAGAAGCTCGCCGAGGCGCTCACCGCGTCGCTCGGCGCCGAGAAGTTCGCCACGATCGACAAGCTCGTCTCCGCCGAGTTCGAGGAGCGCAAGGCCCACGTCGTGCGGCACGCCGTGCTCACGCAGGGCTCGCGCATCGACGGTCGCGACACGAGCACCGTGCGTCCGATCATGTGCGAGGCGGGGCTCCTGCCGCGCGTCCACGGCAGCGCGCTGTTCCAGCGCGGCGAGACCCAAGCCATCGTCACGACCACGCTCGGCACGGGCGCGGACGAGCAGAAGATCGACGGCCTGATGGGCGAGACGTGGAAGCGCTTTTACCTCCACTACAACTTCCCCCCGTTCTCCACGGGCGAGATCAAGCCGCTGCGCGGCCCGGGCCGGCGCGAGATCGGCCACGGCGCGCTCGCCGAGCGCGCGCTCTCCAAGGTGATCCCCGCCGCCGATCAGTTCCCTTACACGATCCGCATCGTGAGCGAGACGCTCGAGTCCAACGGATCGTCGTCGATGGCGGCGGTCTGCGGAGGGTGCTTGTCGCTCATGGACGCGGGCGTGCCCATCAAGTCGCCGGTCGCGGGCATCGCGATGGGCCTCATCATGGAAGGCGACAAGTGGGCCGTGCTCACCGACATCCTCGGCGACGAGGATCACCTCGGCGACATGGACTTCAAGGTGTGCGGCACCGCGCGCGGCATCACCGCGATCCAGATGGATATCAAGATCGCGGGCCTCGCGCGCGAGGTCCTCCGCAAGGCGCTGGAGCAGGCGCGCGACGGCAGGCTCCATATCTTGGGCAAGATGCTCGAGACGCTGCCCGGCGCCCGCGCGGAGCTGTCGAAGCACGCGCCGCGCATCACCACCGTGAAGGTCAAGCCCGATCAAATCCGGCTCATCATCGGCCCGGGCGGCAAGACCATCAAAGGCATCGTCGATCAGACCGGCGTCAGCATCGATGTCGAGGACGACGGCACGGTCAACGTGGCTTCGGCCGACTCCGATGCGGTCAAGCGCGCCCTCGATATCATCAAAGGCCTCACGGCCGAGCCCGAGGTCGGCGCCACGTACACCGGCACGGTCAAACGCATCACCGATTTCGGCGCGTTCGTCGAGATCCTCCCCAACATCGATGGCCTCCTCCACATCTCCGAGATCGACCACAAGCGCATTGAGCGCGTCGAGGACGTGATGCGCGAGGGCGACACGGTTCAGGTCAAGGTGCTCGAGGTCGGGCGCGACGGCAAAATCCGGCTCAGCCGGCGCGAGCTGTTGCCCGTGCCCGAGGGCGGCGCGCCCGGCGCTCCGGGCGGCGATCGCCCGCGGCGCGAGCGCGGGGATCGCCCCGATCGCGGCGGGGATCGCCCCCCGCGTGAGGGCGGCCGTGACGGCGGCGGGCGTCCGCCGCGCGAGGGCGGCCCGCCCCGCGAGCGCCGCGATCGCCGCTGATCCCCAGAGGGGGAGAAGAAACGCAAAGGCGCAAAGTACAGCCCCGCAGAAGTTCGCTGCCTATTTGTGCCTCCCCTTACTTCCCCTCGCAGCAGTTGCTGATCAAGAGGTGCATGGAGGGGAGAAAGGGACGCAAAGACGCAAAGACGCTAAGACGCTAAGAGAAAGATGGGGTGGGCTCTCCGCGGCGAGTGCCCACGGGCAGCACCTCTCCGCCGGTACGGCAAAGCCCAACCCTCCCCCTCTCTTTGCGCCTTTGCGCCTTTGCGTCTTTGCGTCAAAATTCTGGATGACAAATAGCGAACGGACTTGCGTGGACGTGTATTAGGGAGGGCCTTATCTCATGCGATCGCTTGCTTTCATCGCGGCTTCGTCCGCGCTCGTGCTCGCCGCGAGCTGTCAATTCCCCACGACCGGCCTCGGGACCGGCGGAAGCGGCGCGGGCACCGGCGCGTCGGGCCCGGGGGGAGGCGGGAGCGGCCCGGGCGGCGCGGACGCGGGCCAAATGGGCGAGTGCGAGCCCATGACGATGGAGGCTTGTTACGGCGGGCCCACGGGCACCATCGACGTCGGCACGTGCAAAGGCGGGACGAGGACGTGCCGCGAAGATGGCTTTTGGGGTCCGTGCGAAGGCGAGGTGGTGCCCCAAATCGAGAACTGCGCCTCGGGCAAAGACGAGGACTGCAATGGCACCATGGGGTGCACGGGCGCGCTCGCGTGGTTCAAGACGTACATGAACGCGAGCGACACCATCGGACGTGCGGTGACCGTCGGCAACAAGGATGGTGTGCTCATCGCGGGGGAGCTGTCGGGCGAGCTGACGGTCGGCGTCACCAAGCTCACGAGCGCGGGCCTCAAAGACGCGTTCGCCATTCACTTCGACGCCGCCGGCAACGTGCGTTGGGCCAAGGTGTTTGGGAGCGCGCAGGGCATCGAGAGCGTGACGGCGGCCGCGGCGGGGGCCACGAACGACCTCATCCTCGCAGGGACCTTTACGGGCTCGTTCACCGTGGACAACAAGCAGGTGAACCTGGTGAGCGGGACAGACAGCTTCGTGATGCGGCTCGACGGCATGAGCGGCGTGGTGGAGTGGGCCGTCACGTTGGCGGGGCAAGACCTCGGGCCGTCACAGGGTCAATTCGCCAACGCCGTGACCAGCGACGGGGCAGGGGACGTGCTCGTCGCGGGCCACTTCTTCAAAGAGCTCTCGGTCGGCAATACGGTGCTCTCGACGCCCGCCGCCAACGCGCAAGACCTCTTCGTCATCAAGCTCGCCGGCGGCACGGGAGCGCCCGTGTGGGCGTCGCAGATCTCCGGCAGCGTCGATTTCGACAAGGTGAGCGCCGCCGGCGTCGCGGTCGATCAGAACAACGACGTCATCGTCGCGGGCGGGACCGAACAAGCTTATACGGCCAACGACGTGCTCCTTTACAACAAGGACAACACCAAGTCTTTCCCGTACGCGACGGCGGCGTCGTCGAGCAGCGTCGTCGTGGCCAAGATCGCGGACACCGGCGAATTCATGTGGGGGAGGAGCATCGGCGGCGTCGGCAACGAGCTGGGGCTCATCGCGAAGGGCGTCGGGGCGGGGCCGGCGGGAGATGTGGTGATCGCGGGGAGGTTCGACGGCAAGCTGAGCTTCGATCCGACCCATGAGCTCACCTCTATTCCGCTCACCACGGGCAGCGGCTTCTTGGCAACGCTCGACGGGCTGGGCGCGGCCAAGACGGTGACGCGCTTGGGAGAGACGCTGTCGTGTGAGGCGCGCGCGGTGGCGGTGGACCCCTTTGGCAACATCGTTTTGGGCGGTGTCCACCGCGGGGCGATCGTCGTGGGCGCGGCGTCGCTGCCTGGCCAACAAGACACGCAGGACAATGGGTTCTTGATCAAGCTCGACCCCTCGCACACGGTGCTTTGGGCCAAGAGCTTGGGCGGCCCGAGCGCCGATCTGTTGAACGCGGTCGCGGCCGACAGATATGGTCAAGCCATCGCGACGGGCGCCTTCATCAGCTCCATCTCGTTCGATGGAATGGCCCCCGTGACGAACCCCAACTTCCCGTTCTACGAGCTGTTCGTGGTCAAATACCAACCTTGA
>CAYTJL010000016.1:59977-68236 GCA_964437785.1 uncultured Polyangiaceae bacterium | reverse complement strand
TTTCGACGCCGAATCTCCCCTATGGTAAAGCGCCCGGATGAGCGATGAGGCCCCTCCCCCACCCCCGCGCGTGTACCCGAGCCGAGATGCGTTGACCGCCCGGATACGCGCGCTCCCTCCCCCACCCAAAGACGAAGGCGCCATCGCGCTCGTGGTCGTCCGCCCGTCCTCCGGCGAGCGGACCACGCCGGACCGATGTGCCTTGACCCTCGACGGCGGGCTCGACGGCGACCGCTGGGCCAAGGCCGAAAAGCCCGTCGCGGGCGCGCAGATCTCCGTGATGCGCGCCGACGTCGCGACCGCGCTCGCCGACGCACAACCCCTCGCGCTCTTCGGCGACAACCTCCTCGTCGATCTCGACCTCTCGCCCGAGAACCTCCCTCCCGGGACGCGCCTCGACGTCGGCACCGCGCGGTGCGAGGTGACCGACAAACCCCATAACGGTTGTGCCAAGTTCGAAGAGCGGTTTGGGCCGGACGCCCGCGCCCTCCTCTCGGACGAGGCCTTTGCAGACGCGCGCCTCCGCGGGATTTACGTCAAGGTCATCGCGCCGGGCGAGGTGTCGCCGGGCGATCGCGTCAAGGTGCTCCGCGCCTCTTTGCCGTCGGTCGACACCATCGCTCCCACCGAAGCGCCGCTCGCCGCGACCACCGACGCGAGCACCGCGTCGACCGAAGCGCCGCTCCCGAGCGCATAAAGCCCGTTCGGATCCAAACGGCCTTGCCCCGCGAGCCCAACCGCGGACGAGAGCCCCTCCGCCGTGACCACCGCGATAGGCGCGGGCGCGTCGATCACCGTGCCAGGGGAGACACGCGTCACGCCGCGCCGCACAGGCTCCGCGCCGCGGCAGAGCATCGCGCCGAGCTCGGGGACCGGCACGCCCTCGCGATCGATCACGTACGCGAGCGCCGCGAGGATGCCGCGGCCGTCACACGCGACGATCACCCCCACGTCGCGGCCTTCGATCGAGCGACCCGCGAACGGAGGCACGATCACGCGCACCGCGCCTTGCTCGTGCACGGTCGCGTCCATGTCGGCGGGCATCGTGTCGTCGAGGTCCGCCGCGGAGACGATGCCGCCCGCGAGCGCGCCCGCCGCCCCGACGATCGCGCTCTTCGCCGCGTCGGATCGGAGCGCGAGCACGCCGGCTTGACCGACCTCGCGGATCCATCGGCCCCGATCTTTGAAGCCCGCGCGATCCGCGATCGACGCGCCCGCCCGCGCCAGCTCGCGAAGCGGCGCGCGCCCGCGGTTCGCGTGATAGAGCGCGATCATCGCGATCGATCGCGGCACGCCGACGCGCGCGGCCTTGGGGATCGCGTCGTCTTGCACGAAGCCGCGCGGCCTCGGCGCGCCCTTGCCCGGCTGCGCGAGGCGGCCGTCGAACGCGCGCGCGCCCGCGCCCACGCCCGCGACGAGCGCGGCGCACGGCGCGAAGATCACCGAAGGCTCTTCGGCTGCGGCCGCGAAGAACCCTGCGATCACCGCGTCGACAGCGCCGTGCCCCGCGGCGAGGATCTCGCGCGCGATCTCGGCCGCGGGCCCGGCGCTCGCCGCCGCCGCGATGCCGCGGATCACTGCTCCTCGTCGTCGGCGACGAGCGTCTGCGCGCTGGGCCGGACGATGGTGGCGCCGGGCGCGCGCGCGGGCTTCTTCGCGAGCGCCTCGCGCAGCGCCGTGCCCACGCGCTTCGCGTTGCCCTTGCCCTCGACCACGACGAACGCCTCGCGGCGCTTGCGCAGCCTGTCGGCGACCTTCTCGATGGTGGCCGCGCCGAGCGCAGAGAGCTCGCCGAGCGCGCGCAGCCGCGTGTACGCGATGTTGCCCGGAGGCAACGGATCGCGCGCGGCATCGAGCACCGCGATCACGTCGAGCGAGCGCGCGACGTCGACGATCTCGTCGCGCTCCCAGATGCCCGTGGGCTCCCAGCAGCGCACCGTGCCCTCGGGCGGGATCTTGGCGAAGAGCGCGGCGAGCTTCTTTTTGTTGGCCGACGTGGGCCTCACGTCGGGCGGCGTCTGCAAGACCACGCACCGCGCTTCGAGCGCGTTCGCGACCGCGAGCGCCTCTTCGAGCGCGGCGTCGAGCGCGGGCCCGAGGTCGAGCGACGCGACCGCGCGCGGCAAGATCACGCTGAAGACGAAGCTCGGAGGCACGGCCTTGCGCCACTTGCGGAGCGCGGCGGGCTTGGGCAACGAGGTGTCGATGGGGCGGACCTCAACGAGGTCGTAGCGCGCGGCGTACGTCTCGATGTCCCCCGTGAGGCTCGGCAATCCAACGGAGAGATGGGGCATGCGTCGCGTCCTTCTTTACTCGAAATGAAACCACTGCGTCGGGTTGTCGCGCACGAAGCGCTCCATCGCGCGGAGGAGCGCGCTCGCCCCCGCGTCGAGATCGGCCGAGGTCGCGCGCTTCGGCACGTAGATCGGCGCGCCGACCAAGACCTCGTACTCCATGTAGCCGACGCGCCTCGTGAACGCGGGCAAGATGGGCGCGCCCGAGAGCGACGCGAGCATGAGCGGCCCCTCGGGCACGTCCCACGGATCGCCGAACAGCGCACCGCGCCGCGCGCGCATGCCTTCGGGCACGCGATCGATCTGCACCGCGACCACGCCGCCGCGGCGCAGGTGATGGATCAACGGCAGCGCGTCGAGCGGGTGATCGCCCATGTACGTGGCCGACACGCCCGCGCGATCGCGCGCCTCGTCTTGCAACCGCTGCGCGCCCTCGTCGCGCTCGCGGCGCATCACGATCAAGAGATCGGCCGGGTGCTCGCGGCGCAGCACCGCGCCCGCGACCTGCCAGCCGCCCGCGTGCGCGGTCGCGAGGAGCACGCCCTTGCCGGCGCCGAGCGCGGAGGCGAAGTGCTCGTCGCCCGTGACGTGGCCGCGGATCTCATCGCCGCGATCCGAGCCCGCGATGAACGCCTCGGTCAAGCAGCTCGCGTACGTCGCGAAGACACGCGCGGCGTCGGCGATCTCGACGAGCCTCGGGCGCGGGCCGAGCGCGCGGCGCAGGTTCTCTTCGACCGCGCGTCGATGTTTGGGCAGCGCCGCCGCGAACGCGAGGCCGAAGACCGGCGGGCTGTAGCGCACCCAAAAATCCGGCCCCCACGTGACGCCCGCGTGGATGGCCCGGCGCCAGAAGGCCGAGTCATGCTTGCGAAGGCCGTCGAGGATCGCGCGCAACATGGGGGGCGGCCTTCTCGGAGGGCGCGCGCCGCGCGTCAACGTTGACTTTCCGGCCCGTCGCCTCTCCTCGCGCGGACCAGCCTATTCGAGAGCACGATCGCCGCGTTCCGCGCGATGCCTTCGCGCGTCGCGCGCTTGACCGGCGAGCCGAGCGAGAGCGCGTCCCACGCGGGATCGTCGATCGACGCGAGCGCCTCCATCGTGGTCTCGCCCCAGCGATCGAGCGGCCGGAACTGCGCGGTCTTCGAAGGCGCGGGCGGCGCCGTCTTGTTGAACGGGCACACGTCTTGGCAGTCGTCGCAGCCGAAGAGATGGTCCTCCATCGCGCGCGCGATGGGCGCGGGGACGTCGCCGCGCGCCTCGATGGTCCAATACGCAATGCACCTCCGCGGATCGAGCACGAACGGCGCGTCGAACGCGCTCGTCGGGCACGCGTCGAGGCAGCGCGTGCACGCGCCGCAACGCTCGGTCATCGGCGTATCGGGCGTGAGCGCGAGCGTGGTCACCACCTCGCCGAGCAAGAGAAAGCTCCCCGCTCCAGGCGCGATCACGAGGCCGTTCTTCCCTACAAAACCAAGGCCCGCGCGCGCGGCCCACGCGCGCTCCAAGATGGGCTCGATGTCTTGGAGCGGCCGCGCGCGCGTGCCCGGCGCGAGCCCGCGCACGAACGACGCGAGGCTCCGCAGCTTCTTGCGCAAGAACACGTGGTAGTCCTGCCCGCGCGCGTACCGCGCGATCGCCTTCGCGAGCGGCGGATCGTTCGCCTCGTCCTCGGCCCTCCGCGCGTAGCTCCGGCCCACGCAGATCACGCTCTTCGCGCCCGGCAAGATCGCGTCGCCGTCGAGCCTTCGCCGCGCCTCGACGTCGTCGCCGAGCCACGCCATTTCGCCTTGTTTTCCCGCCTCGACGAACGCTTTGTACCGATCGTGATCCGCGCCGAGCGGCTCGTCCGCGCGCGCGACGCCGACAACGTCGAAGCCGAGCGCGCGCGCTTGGTCGCGGACGCGTTGATCGAGCGAGCGACCCGCGTCGGGCAAGGGCACGCGCGATCAGCCGAGCCCGATCGAAAAGGCTTCGATCGAAGGCGCGGTCGCCGCGAGGATCAGCCACCGCTCGAGCGCCGCGAGATCGCGCTCGCCGAGCACCCGCGCCTCGACCTCGGGGGAAGGCCCGAGCCCGCGCGCGCGCAGCACCGCGAGCACAGAGCGCGATCGCTCGCGCCGCGCGACCCACTCATCGTTGAACGGGCTCGACTTTTGATCGTTGAAGATCGCCTCGACCGGGATCGCGGTGAGCCCGTGCTTGTCGAGCTCGGGCACGAGCGGCACCTCGGCACCCATGCGGTAGGTCACCGGCGCGACGCCCGGCATCACGACCTCGAGCTCGCTCCGCTCCACGTGCGCGATCCACGTGCAAGGCCAGCCGTGCTCCAAATAGAGCTTCACCTTCTCTTCGAGGTGGCGCTTCGATTGCGTGGCGCGGACCTCGACCGCGAGGACGGGCTTGCCCACGTAAAACGCGTCCTTCGGCTTCTCGAGATCGGAGACGAGCACGACGTCCGGCGCGCGCAGCGAGTCCGCCTCGTCGTCGTGCAGATCGCAATACACGTCGGTCATGACCATCGTGCCCGGACGCGCGTGCGTGCGAAAGAGCGCGGCCAAGAGCGCCATGATCATGCCGTGGATGTCTTTGCTGCCCATCTGCTCCCAGAGCTCTCCGCGGTGAAGCTCCCAAGGGCTCCCCTCGTAACAATCCGCGCGCGTGCCGAGCCTCCGGCCGGTGGGCCCGAAGTCGCGCATCGCGAGAGGTCCGGTGGTACGGGGAGGGCGCCGCAGCGAAAGCATCGCGCTTACGGTACCGCGAAGCTCACGAAAAATCATCGATCACAGGCTTGATCACGAGCTCGGGGACGTGCGCGCGAGGAGGCAGCTCAGCGAGGAAGAGCACCGCAGAGGCGACGTCCTCCGGCTTCAAGATCCCTTCCCTCCGCGCCGCCGCGCCCTCACCACCGCCGGGTCGAGCGGCGCGCACGTCGAGCAAACCGGTGTCGACCTCGCCCGAGCAGATCACGCTCGATCGCACGCCGCGCCCGCGCTCTTCGCGACCGAGGCAAATGCCGAGCGCGGTCTGCCCGAACTTCGCGGCCGAATACGCGGCGCCCGTCACCGTGCTCGCGCGCAGGCCCGCGAGCGACGAGATCTGCACCACGAGCCCGCCGCCCCGCGCGCGCATGCCCTGCACCACGTAGTAAACGAGGTTGAACGCGCCCGTGAGGTTCGCCGCGATCACGCGATCCCAGTCCGCGGGATCGAGCGCGCGCAGGCTCCGCTGCCGCACGTTCACGCCCGCCGCGCACACGAGCACGTCGATCTCACCGAGCCCGCTGCGCACCGACTCGACCATCGCTTTGACCTGATCGCGATCGGTGATGTCGCACGTCGCGACGATGGGCGAAGAGGCCTCGATCGAGGCCGCGACCTCATCGAGCTTTTGCCGATCACGGCCCACGAGCGCGGTGCGATACCCGGCCCCCGCGAGCATCGTCGCCACGGCACGCCCGATGCCGCCGCTCGCCCCGGCGATGAGCGCAGTCTTGGTGTTGGTCGTCGTCATGATGATCGGCGACCATACCGCAATTTCGAGCGCGGACGTGCGGCGCCCGATCCCTTCATGAGGCCATCAAAGCCGTCACGGAAGGAGCGCGTTGGCTCTTCCTCCGCGCGTATCGTTGTTGTACGGTCCGCGGTTCAACACGAGAGCGAGGGCCCATGAACCGCGACGACATCATCGCCAAGATCAAGCAGATGCTCGTGAACGACCTCTTCGTGGAGGTGCCCGAGGACAAAATCGGCCTCGACGACGGCCTCCAGACCGTGGTCGGGCTCGACTCGATCGGGTTCAGCGAGCTCCGCATCTTGTGCGAGCGCAAGTTCAACGTGCAGATCGACGACGCGGACTACAGCCCTGAGAACTTCAGCTCGGTGAACCGCGTCGCGAACCTCATCGTCCGCCTCAAGGGCGGGGCCGCCGCTTAACCACCACACATCGCCGCGGGGAGATCGTCCTATGACGAAGGGCACGCCCATCGCTGTCACCGGCATGGCGTGGTCGACCGCGCTCGGGGATGATCTCGACGCGGTCTTCCAACGCCTCCTCAACGGGGAGACAGGGCTCGTCGCGCTGCCTCCGATGGATCGCGTCAAGAACACGCTCGCGGCGCTCGTCACGTCACCTCCGCTCGACGAGCCCGCCGCGGATCGCATGCTCGCCATCGGCCTGCCGCCGCTGCGCCGCGCGATCGCACAAGCCGCGATCGATCCAGCCGATCCCGAGACCGTCTTCGTGTTCGGCACGAGCCTCGGCGCGTTCCTCGAAGGCGAGCCCCAGAGCGCGCCGCTCCACGCATGGTCGGACGCGCTCGGCCAGGCGATCGGCGCGGCGTCCCCGCCCGTCGCGGTCTCGACCGCGTGCTCGTCGGGGTCGGACGCGATCCTCCTCGGCGCCGAGCTGCTCCGCGCGGGCCTCTACAAACGCGCGGTGTGCGGCGGCGTCGACGTGCTCACCACGAGCAAGCGCCTCGCGCACTCCATCCTCGGGACCATGTCGCCGACGATGCTGCGCACCTTCGACAAGCGCCACGACGGCACGTTGCTCGGCGAGGGAGCGGGCTTCGTCGTGCTCGAAACGAGCCCTAAAAAGAAGCCCATCGCGCACCTCCGCGGAGCGGGCGCGTCCAACGACGCCGCGGGCATGACCATGCCGGACGCGACGGGCGCCGGCGCGCGCCTCGCCATCGAGCGATCGCTCGACGACGCGGGCCTCGACGCCGCGAGCGTCGGCGTCATCAACGCGCACGGCTCGGGCACGCAGCTCAACGACGCGACCGAGGCGCTCGCGTTCCGCGCGCTCTTCGGCGCGCTCGATCCCAAGCCGATCGTGTTCGGCACCAAAGGCAACTTCGGTCACAGCTTGGGCGCGACGGGCGCTGTCGAGGCGATCGCGGTGATCCTCGCGCTCACGAACGGCAAGGTGCCCCCGGTCGTAGGCCTCGAGGATCGCGATCCCGAGATGGGCATGCGCGTGCCCGCGGGCGCTCCGCTCGACACGAGCGCGCGCGTCGGGCTCAGCGTCACGCTCGGCTTCGGCGGGTTCGACACGAGCCTCGTCTTTTCGATCGAAGGAGGAGCGTCGTCGTGATCACCCCTTCGCTCGCAAACGATCTCTCGGTCCTCGCGCGGGGCGAGGCCACGGAGCCCAAGCGCGATCGCTTCAAAATCCCCGCCATCACGTCGATCCGCTACGCCGACCCGGCCGCGTGGCTCGCCGCGTGCGCCGCCGACGAGGCCATCGGCGCCGTGCGCGACGCCATCACCGCCGCGCGCGATCGCACGGGCGTGATCGCGATCGCGGCCGAGGGTCCGGTCGAGGCCATGGCCGCGATGAACGAGGCTTCGCGCGGGGGCTTCTCGTCGCCCATCCGCTTCCCCGCGTCGAACCCGGGATCGCTCGCGGGCATCACCGCGATCGCGTTCGGGCTGCGCGGCCCGACCATGATGCTCACCATGCCGCCGAGGCGCGGGGCCGAGGTCGCGCTCGTGCTCGCGCGCGCATGGATCAGCCGGGGACAAGCCTCGCACGTCGTCGTGACCGCGACGATCAAAGGCCGCGCTCGCGCGCTGATCCTCGGCTCGAGCGGCGCGGGCGATCGCGTCGATCTCGATCGCGATCTGGGGTTCGTCGGAGAGGGCGCGTGATCGATCTCCGCGCCGCCGAAGACTTTTGCGCGAGCGCGATCGACCTCGGCAAAGAGGCGCTCCACGATCGCGCGCCGAGCGCGCTCGCGGAGGAGTGGCGCGCGGCGGGGATCTCGCCGGGCGATCTCGTGATCTTGTCCTTGCCCACCGGCGTCGCGCTGCTCCAGCACTTCTTCGGCGTGATCGCGGCGGGCGGCGTGCCCGCGCTCGTCGCGCCCGGGACGCCGTCGGTGCGCCTGCGCGAGCTCGCGAGCGTGATGCACGCGCGCGCGATCGCGGCCGTGCGCTTGCCCGCGGGGTTAGGGGATGGAGCG
>CAYTJL010000016.1:38079-59877 GCA_964437785.1 uncultured Polyangiaceae bacterium | reverse complement strand
CCGCTTGGGCGCGCTCGAGGTCGCGCTGCGCGACGCGGGCGAGCCGCTGACGCGCGAGGGCGAGGTCGTGCTGCTCACGTCGGGCACGTCGGGCGCGGCGAGCGGCTGCGTGTTCGGCGTCGATGCGCTCCTTCAAAACGGCGCGAGGCACGCGGCGTCGCTCGGCATCCGCGCGGGCGACGTGGTGCTCGTGAGCTTGCCGCTGCATTTTTCGTTCGCGCTCGTGGCGCAGGCGCTCGGGACGCTCTCCGTGGGCGGGAGGCTCGTGATCGCGGGGCCTCCGTTCAACCCCGAGGCGTACCTCGCCGCGCTCGCCTCGCAGCACGTCACGGCCTCCGCGCTCACGCCGGTGCTCGTGCGCTCGCTCATTTTGCACCTCGATCACCACGCCGCGGCGATCCCCTCGTCGCTCCGCGTGCTCTCGGTCGGCGGCGACAGCCTCGGTCCTTCACACGTAAAGGATCTCCTCCGCGTGCGCCCCGGCGGCGAGCTCTACCTCACGTACGGGCTCACGCAGGCGGGCCCGCGCGTCTCGACGCTCGCGGCGCACCGCGAGCCCGAGGAGCGCTACGCGTCGGTGGGCTTGCCGCTCGAAGGCACGCGCACGTGGCTCGAAGACCTGCCCGACGGCTCGGGCCGCAGGCAGCTCATGGTGTCGTCGAGCACGGTGATGCGACGCCGCATCGGCCTCGTCGAAGGGCGATCCAGCGACGATCTGCGCGCGCCGAAAGACGGCCTCCCCGTGCTCGCGACCGGCGACGTGTTCGAGACCGACAGCGCGGGCTACCTCTATTACAAAAGCCGTTTGTCCGAGTACATCCTGCGCGGCGGCGAGAAGGTCTCGCTCGCGACCGTGCGCCGTGTGGCCACGAGCCTGCCCGACGTGGTCGGCGCCAAGGTGAAGCTCTCGCCGCGCGACGACGGGCAGGACTTCGATCTGCTCCTCGTGGTCAACGAGGCCGGGCTCGCGCGCGGCACGGAGCACTACCGCGCGCAGATCGGCCGCTCGCTGCGCAGGGCCGAGCACCCGCGCGCGATCGAGATCGCGCTCGCGAACGAGGCCCGCGCCTTCGAGTACAAGTGACGAGCATGGAACAGAGCCCCCCGCCCGCGAAGACCAAGCCGCTCACCGTCGTGGTCGTCACGGACGATCCCATCTTCTTGGGCGCCGCGATCGCCGCCGTCTCCATCGCCTCTCCGCCCAACGTCGTGGCGTCGATCGAAGCTGCGGCGCCGCCCGCGGCGCAATCCGCGCTTTCAGTCGACGTCGCGGCGCGCGCCAAGCGCTACACCGACAAGAACGGGCCTTATGCGGTGACGTTGGTCCACGCTCGCTCGCTGGCCGGCGCGGCGGCGTCGCTCAACGCGGGCATGGGCCCCGTCGCGCTCGTCGTGACCGACACCGGGGGAGATATTGAATCTCTGCTCGAAGCCTTTTATCAGGCGCTCGCGGCGGCCGCAGTCCCGGCCGTGCGCGCGCCGAGCTCGGTGGTCGCGTATCTGCGCAAAGCCCCTTGGACCGAGGGCAGCTACATGCTCCCCGATCGGTGGCTCGTGCGGATGGTGAGCGCCGATGTCGACCTGCTGCGCGCCGAGATGACGTGTCTCTTCACCGACGCGTTGGAGCAGGCGTTCGACAAACCGCGCCTCCACAAAGCCGCGCTCCGCGACACGCCCTGCACCCTCGCGACCGAGCTCACCCGCTTTCTCACGGATCGCGCGGGGTCCCAATGGGTGTTTCACTATTACACGAGCACGTCGATCATGGGCTTCGTCGACGCGGCCGAGCGAGCGGCGAGCGAGCAGGGCGCGCTCGCGCTCCGCGCGGCCAACGAGCACGCGCTCGCCGCGGGCGCCATCGCCGATCACCTGCTCTACGCGATGCCCTTTTTGATGGTGGTGGGCAGCGCGATGATCGACGAGCTGCGCGGCACCTTGGCCAACATGCGTTGGGCCGGCGCGCGCGGCTTCCTCGTGTACCCCGAGACCGAGCTCGATCATCACTATACCTTCCAAGGCACCATCAGCGGCGACGAGGACGTCCGCGAGGTGCTCGAAGCGAAGCGCGTACCATTCGTTTACATCGAAAAAACAGCCGAAATCCCGCACAAGCTCGAAGAGGCGTTCCGGCTCTTCGAGGGCGACAACGGGCCTGTGGTGGTCATCGTCACCCACGAGGTCATCGACGCGCGCGACCCGCTCCCCGCGAAGGTGGCTTATCCCGACAAGGCCTCTCGCCCGACGGAGCTCGACCCGTCCCAGCGAGATGCCTTTGAAAAGGCGCTCGCCATCGTAAACCGCGAGCGCACCAACGTGCTCTTCTCGTGCGGCAGGCTCACCGACGACGACCGCGCGCTCGTCCTCTCGATCGCGGAGCGCGCGGGCATCGCGCTGGCGGACGTCTTCGCCCATCCGGGCTCGGTGCCCGCGTACGCCGATGGAAAGCGCGTGCCTCATTATCTGGGCACGCTCGGGCTCTACGGCTTCAACGACAGGACGTATCATTACCTCCACGCGGGCGGCAAATTGCGCCCCAAAGAGGAGCAGTGTTTGTTCTTCTTGGGGAGCAAGCTCGGCCAGCGCGCCACCAATTTCACGCCGTTCCGGCGCGCGGGGCTCCGCATGGCGCAGGTCACGCGGCGCGCGGATCACGTCGCGAAGGACGCCGAGATCGCCGTGGTGGGCGAGGTCTCGGCGTTCTTGCGGGCGCTCAGCGCCGGGCTCGACGTCGACCCCGAGGTGAAGCGGCGCCGCGAAGAGGCCATCGCCGCGGCAAAGGCCTCTCCGGCCAGCGTGACGAGCGCGCTCCCGAGCGTGCCCATGAGCCCGAGCTACTTCTTCCGCGCGATGGGCGCTTTGTTCGCGCGCATGATCGAGGAGGATGGATATCGCTACACGCCGGTCCTCGACGTCGGCCGGAGCTCGGTCTCGGCGCTGCGGGCGATCCCCCGCACCGGGCCCGGCTTCTCGGGCTGGTACGGCAGAGCCTTGATGGGCGACGCTCCCGCGGCGCTCTCCACGCTCGCGATCACCGCGCCCTCTTCGCTCGTGGCGTTCGCGGGCGACGGCGCCAAAGCCATCTTGGCCGATCCGGTGTGGTCGCTCCTCGACAACGCGCTCGCGTACCCGGAGAGGGTCGATAAGAACATCACGCTCTTTTACGTCACGAATGGCACCTTCTCGGGCATTCGGATGTACCGCGAGCGGCTCGCGTCCAAGTGGGGCGGCCGGCAGATGCGCGCGCTCGGCGCGATCGACGCCGAGGGCGACCGCGACTACGGGCCTCTCGTCGTCTCGCGCCGGACGTTCACGTCGTTCGACGGGGCGGCGATCCGCGAGGGGCTCCTCGCGAAGCGGAGGCTCAACATCTATACGGTGATGCTCGGTCACAGCGCCGACGATGATGGGTTTACGCTGGTGACCTCGGGTGGTTGGCAGCGGGAGGTGTGACGGTATGAGCAGCTTGTCGGGCAAATTCGCGGAGCTTTATCACTACCTCGCCAAGTCGGACGATGCTTTGCCCACGATGGTGCGCAAGATCAAGCGCGAGGTCTCGAACCCCACCCTCCCCATCCCTCCCGCGGTGGTGAGGCCCGCGCTCTACGGCTACCTCACGGCGCGCAGCGCGCTCGACTTCGGCAAACGGATCTTCGTCGCCCAACCCTTCTTGCAGGCGTATTGCAAGGAGTGCGGGCCGGGGCTCCGCACGGGCAGCGAGATCCACTGGATCGAGGGTCAAGGCGACCTCCTCTTGGGGAGCAACGTGTGGATGGATGGGCGGTGCACCATCATCTTCGGAGCGAGCTTTACGGGCAGACCCGTCTTGGAGATCGGCGACGGGAGCGCCATCGGCAACGGCACGAATTTCGCCATCGGCAAGCGCATCAAGATCGGCAAAAACTGCAACATCTCGGGCGAGACCACCATCTTCGACTCGAACGGCCACCCCTCGGATCCCGTGGCGCGGCGCGAGCACAAGCCCCCTCCCGACGATCAGGTGCGGCCCGTGACCATCGGAGACGACGTTTGGATCGGCAAGAGCTGCCTTATTTTGCCCGGCGTCCGCATCGGCGACGCGGCCATCATCGCGGCCGGATCCGTGGTGCGCACGCACGTGCCGCCCTATTGCGTGGTGTCCGGCAACCCGGCGAGGATCGTCTATCGGTTGCCCAAGCCGGGTGAGCAGGCCACCCAAGGGTCGTGGGGTTGATCTTCAAAGGCGCGGCCCGAACAAGAGCCACGCGAGCGCGACCGCCGTCGAGACCAACGTCACGGGCACACCCACCTTGAGGTACGCCCGAAACCCGATCTCGTGCTCGGCGCGCGCCTCTTCGAGCACGATGACGTTGGCCACCGATCCGAGCAAGGTGAGGTTGCCGGCGAGCGTCGAGACCACGGCGGTGACCATCCACGCGAGCGCAGGGTCGGGCTGCGCGCGGAGGAGCGGCTCGACGAGCAGGATAAACGGCACGTTGCTGATGATTTGACACCCGACGAGCAGCGACGCCGTGAGCCCTACGATCGCTTGTTTGGGGCCCTGCGGCAGATAGGGTGTCAGCGCCGCGAAGGCCGCCGCCGGGGCGCCCGCTTTTTGAAGGCCCGCGACCGCGATGAAGAGCGCCGCGAAGAACACGAGCACCGTCCACGAGACGCGATCGAAGAGCGGTTTGGGGTCGCGGCCGCGGAGCAAGATGGCGAGCGCCGCGCCGAAGAGCGCGCTCCACGCGAGGCTCGCGCCCAAGAGAAACAAAAGGCTCACGAGCACGAGGCACACGAGAGGCACCCAACGCCTCGTCCCCGGCTCGCTCGCGGTCGCGAGCGCCTGCGCGGGCTCGGACGGAGATGCCGTGTTGGACGTGAGCCGCGATCGCATGAGGAGGTGAAGGACGACCGCCGTCGCCCCGAGCGCCAAGAGCCCGGCGGGCCCGGCGCGGAGCAAATAGGCCCGATACGAGATGCCCGAGAGCTTGGCCACCAACATGTTTTGAGGGTTGCCCGCCAACGTCATGGCGCTGCCCGCGTTGGACCCCATGGCGAGCGCGAGCAGATAAGGAACACGGTTGAGCCGCGCGCGCCTCGCCATCGCGTCGACGAGCGGCGCGAGGAGCAGACAGACCGAGTCGTTCAAGAGGAGCGCCGAGAGCACGCCCGATCCGAACGTCACCCCATACAGGAGCTTGACCGGAGAAGGGCGCTCTTCGGCCACCCACGCGGCCGCGCGATCGAACAAGCCCGCGTCGGCGACCGACGCCGCGATCACCATCATGCCAAAGAGGAGGCCAATGGTGTTGGGCTCGACCGCGGCGAACGCCTCGCCCGGCGTGAGGCCGAGGGGGTGAACCGCCGAGAGCGCCACCATCGCGCACGCCCCCGCGAGCGCGCCCGCCGGCCGGCCGATGGGCAAGATGGAGAGGCGCCGCCCGGCGATGAGGACATACGTAACAGCAAAGATGACGATGATGGGGAGCATGGTTGGGCCGCGCGCGGGCCCAGCCTAGTCGATTTGGGCAGCTCAGGGGTACAAACCAAGGACCTCTTGGGGCGCGGCCTCGCTCGTCCAGCAAACCACCTTCCCCGAGGCGGTCAGCGCGCAAACCTGGCTCGGCCCCGCGGCGAGATCGATGACGCCGCTCACGTTCACGGTCACAGGGGGATCGCCCTTGGCGAGCGAGCCCGTGGTCCAACACACGACCTCTCCGGCGGTGCGCCGCGCGCACGTGCTGTGATCGGTGGAGACCACCTGCTCGGCGTCGGTGAGGCCAACGACCTTGGTCACGTCGAGCCCGTCGATCCAAAAGCACGCGACCTCGCCCGTGGCGAGCCGCGCGCAGAACGTGCCCCAACCGCTCGTGATCGCGACGGCGCCCTCGATGCCTTCGACCTCGGCCGGCGTGTCGCTCGAATTGCCGAGCGGCAGCCACCCCCAACAGGCCACCTTGCCGGTGCTCTTCACCGCGCACACGCTCTCGACGGAGGCGGCGATGTGGATCGCGTCCGTGAGGTCTTGCACCGCGACCGGCGCTTGCGTCTGCGAGACGCCGGGGGCGCCGAGCGAGGGTGAATAAGGCCCTCCCCAACAGAGCACGTCGCCCCCGCCCCGCCTGCCGCACACGTGATGATGCCCCGACGAGAGCTGGACCAACCCCTCGACTTGGGGGAGGAGCAGCGGTGTCGCGCTCGCGTCGGAGATAGGGACGGCGAGGCCGAGCTGCCCGTGGTGGCTCCATCCCCGACACGACACCTCGCCCGTCGCGAGCAAAAAGCACATCTGCTCGAGCACCCCTGAGGCCGCGACGGCGTTCTCGACGTTCTCCTGCTCGTGGGGGAGGCTGTCGTCCGGGCCCGGCTCGCCCGCGAGGGACCCTCCGATGCAGACCGCTTTGCCCGACGCGCGCACGAAGCACGTGGGGTTGTTCTCCGAGATACGCACGATGCGAAGGGGCGAGTCGCAGAGATCCCCTTCACAAACCGGGGGCGAGACGGGCGCTCCGCCCGCGCCGCCCAAGCCTCCTCCTTGCCCGTTGCCGTTGTGATGGGCGTCGTCAATCAACGGCGAGCAGGCAGCAAACGATGCTGCGGAGAGCGCGATGAGGGCCGATACGAGGGCGCGAGCACGCATGATGGTCTCCCTTTCGAGAGAGACCCTCTCACGGGGGTAGCCGGCCGCGCCTTATTCGGGCCTTAATCGGCCGCGAACGACGCGCTCGCGCGCGCCGGGCGTTGGGTCTATCGTAGGGCCGTGAGCGCGGCGGACGACACGATGCAGCGGAGGCGGGCGCTCGGCGCGTTGGGCGGCGCGGGCCTCCTCGCGGCGTGCGGCGGGAGCGAAGGCCCCTCCCACGTCGAGCCCGCAGGCGCGCGCGGCGAGGCCAAAGGAGCATCGATGATCGCACCACGGACGCTCGGAAAGACGGGGATCGCCGTCGAGGCTGTGTCGCTCGGCGGCGAGGGGATCCTCCGCACCACCGGCAGGAGCGCGGAGGCGGTCGCCATGATCCTCGAAGCGCTGCGCCTCGGGGTCCGTTATTGCGATACCGCGCCTGCGTACCAGCAGAGCCAAGATTATTACGGAGAGGCCTTCCGCGCGGCGGGCAAGGGCGCGCGCGAGAAGGTGACCCTCGCGTCCAAGACCCACGCGCGCGATCGCGCGGGCGCGCTCCGCCTCCTCGATCAAAGCCTCAAGCGGCTCGGCACGGATCATCTCGATATCTGGCAGCTCCACGATCTGCGCGAGCCCGAGGAGCTCGACGCGATCTTCGCCAAAGACGGGGCCATCCGCGCGGTCGAGGAGGCCAAGGCCGATGGGCGCGTTCGCTTCGCCGGCATCACCGGCCACCACGATCCTGCGATGTTGGTCGAAGCGATGCGCCGGTATCCCTTCGACACCGTGCTCTGCGCGGTAAACCCCTCAGATCCCAGGCGATCACCGTTCGTGACCACCGTCGTCGCCGAGGCGCGGAGGCGCGGGATGGGCGTCGTCGGCATGAAGGTCATGGCCGCGGGCAGGCTCCTCACCGACCGCGCGGCCAAGGCCGAAGAGCTGATCCGTTATGCGTCGAGCCTCGCCGATACGGTGATTATCGGCTGCTCCTCGCTCGCCGAGGTCCGCCAAAACCTCGAAGCGGGGCGGCGCGGAGAGCCCATGAGCGCCGAGGAGCGGGTCGCGCTCGAACGGCGGATCGCGCCGGGCGCGCACCGCTACGACACGTTCAAAGCGGTTTGACGAGCCTCTCTTTCAATCGCCCTTCCGCACCACCATCACCGGCACGTGCGCGTCGCGCAGGACGGTCTGCGCCACGCTCCCGAGCAGCGCGCGTTGGAGCGCGCCGCGGCCGTGCGTGCCGACCACGATGAGATCGGCGCCGAGGGCCTTGGCCTCGTTGCAGATCTCCTCGGCGCTCGCGCCCACGCGAAGCCTGCCTTCGAGCGCGACGCCCTTGTCCGCGTGCGCCGCGAGCATCGCGTCGAGCCCCTTCTGCGCGGCCTCGGCCGCGTTGGAGGCTTGCCCGGCCGAAGGCAAAATCGACGCTTCGCCGGGCAGCACCGCGTACACGGGCAGCCCATACACGTGCAGCGCGGTGACGCGCGCGCCCATGTGCTTGGCGAGATCCATCGCGTAAGCGAGGGCGCGCTCGGAGATGGGATCGAAATCGACGGCGGCGAGGATGTGTCGAATCACGCCGGCACTCTACCCCGAACCGCCCGCAGGATGAACGATTTCGCTTCCCGGAACGGCATCTTGTGGTGAACCCTGCCGGGGATGATGCGCGCCCTCGCCAAGCTGATCGTCAACAAAAGGGTCGCGTGGGGGATCGTGCTCCTCACGCTCCTCATCGCCGCGGTGAGCCCCGTATGGGCGATGAAGCTCCAGAACGACGATAACCTCCTCGCGTTCTTGCCCAAAGAGAACCCGGCGGTGAAGGCGTTCTACGACGTGAACGATCGCTTCGGCGGGCTCGACGTGGCGCTCGTGGGGATTCGATCAAACGACCCGTTCACCGGGGATTTCCTCGGTCGCCTCAAGACCGCGAGCCGCTCGCTCGGCGAGACCGAAGGCGTCGAGTACGTGCTGTCGCTCACCACGGTCGAGGACTTTCAGCCCGATCCCAAAGGCGGCATCGGTGTGGGTTACCTCGTCGCGGATCCGCCCAAAGACGCGGCCGAGTCCGCGGCGCTGCGCGAGAAGGTGATGTCGCGCGATCAGGTGGTCGGAAACCTCATCGCCCCCGACGGCAAGGCGATCCTCATCTATTGTTTTTTGCGCCCCGGCACCGACCCCAAGCCCGCGGCGAACGCCGTCCGCTCCGTGGTCGAGAAGGCTTTCCCGGCCGAAGAGAAGTTCTGGGGCGGTGGCCCGTTCATCCAAAGCTACATCTACGGCGCGACCGAGAAGGACCTGAAGAAGCTCACGCCGTGGGCGTGCATCGTGATCATCGTCATCGCGGTCGCGTCGTTCCGCGACGCGGTAGGCTCGATCCTCGCGCTCTTCTCGACGGGCGTGGGCATCGTGGCCGCGCTCGCGATCATGGCGGCGGCCGGCGTCAAAGCGAACTTGGTGCTCGGGTCGATGCCGGTCATCTTGTTCTCGCTCGGCAGCGCGTACCCGATCCACCTGCTCACGCGGTATTACACGGTGGCCGACGAGATGGGCTGTGAGGGCGCGCTCGAGCACGCGCTCACGTTCCTCGGCCCCGTGATCTTGTCGACGGGCTTCGTGACCATCTCGGGCCTGCTCTCGTTCATGGCGATGGACATGGCGCCGATGCGCACGTTCGGCCTGTTCACCGCGATCGGCGTCTTCATCACGCTGGTGCTCACGGTGACGTTCGTGCCCGCGGTCGTGCGGATCGTCGAGCTCAAGGGCAAGCGATCGATCGACAAACCGAGCGGCAAGCTCATCACCGGGATCGCCGAGACGGCCTTCAAGAAGCGCAGGGCCGCGGGCGCCCTGCTCGCCGCCGTCGCGGCCGTCGGCGCGGTCTACACGGCCAAGCTCGACACGCGGCTCGACAACGCCGCGTTCTTCTCCAAGACGAGCCCGCCCGCCGAGGCCGAGCGCTTCCTGCGCGACGCGTTCGGCGGATCGCAGTTCTTCCAAATCCAAATCAGCGGCGACATGACCGACCCCGCGGCGCTGCGCGAGGTGCGCGGGCTCGCCGACACGCTCGCGGTGATGCCGGGCGTCTCGTCGGTGAACCACGTGGGCCTCGTGGTCGCCAAGATGAACGAGGCGATGGACGGCGACGAGCGCATCCCCGACACGAGCGCGCGCGTGAAGGCGCTCTACCAGTTCCTCGAAGGGCGAAAGGCCGTCCGCCAGCTCGTGACCGACGACAAGAAGCACGCGCTCTTGCACGTGAAGGTCGCGACCGATCGCGCGATCGAGCTCGAGATGATGCTCACCGCGATCGAGAAGGTCATCCAGGAGAAGATCCCCACGCGCTACACGGTCGAAGAGGCCGCGGGCCCGAAGCGCGCCGAGGTCGAGGCCAAGCTCGCGTCGCAGATCGAGGCGCGCGTCGGCGCGATCACGAAGCAGCTCGGCGTGCCGCTCTCGCCCGACCAAGCGAGCGCCGTCAAAGAGAAGGTGAAGATCCGCGGCGCGGCGACCCCCGCGGCCATCAAGGTCGCCATCCTCACGTTCCTCAAATCCGACGAATTCACCGGCGATTTGCCCGCGAATCCGCCCGACGCCGGCGACAAGATCGCCGCCGCGCTCGCCACGCTCGACGCGCGCGCGACCAAAGACACCTACGCCAAGACCATCGCCAAGGCCCTCGACAAGCCCGAGGACGACAGCGTCGCCAAGGACCTCGCGAGCTCGCTCCAGAAGCCCGTCGCCGCGATCATCAGCCGGCAGACCGCGCTCGCGAACGCGGCGCGCCTCGTCGACGGCGCGAAGATCGCGACGCCCGCGGGCGACAAAGGCAGGCGCCTCATCACCGCGATCGGCGCGGCGCTGCTCGAGCTCGACGCCCCGGCGGGAGCGATCGCCGACACGTCCGGCAAGGGCGCGCTCGACGTGAAGCTCACGGGCTTGCCCCTCCTGAACCAAGGCCTCTCGAAGAGCGTCGCCAAAAATCAGATCGAGAGCTTCGTCGTGGCGATGGTCCTCGTGTTCTTCATCGCGCTCTACTTGTACCGTTCTCTGTACAGCGCGCTCCTCGCGCTCGCGCCCATGGCGATCACGCTCCTCGTGGTCTACGGCGGGATGGGCGTCATGGGCGTGCGGCTCGACATCGGCACCTCGATGCTCGCGAGCTTGAGCATCGGCGCGGGCGTCGATTACGCGGTGCACCTGCTCGCCGCGTGGAAGGCCAAAGGCGACGGGAAGACCGCGACCGAGGCGGAGCTCCACGAGGCGGCGCTCTACTCGTCGCGCCTCGTGGGCCGCGCCATCTGGACCAACGCGATCATGGTCGCGGCGGGCTTCTTCGTGCTCACGATGGGCGAGGCAAAACCCCTTCAAAACGTGGGCAGCTTGACCGCCGCCGCCATGATGGCCGCGGGCCTCGCGACGTTCGCGGTGATCCCCGTGCTCGCGCGGAGGCCGCGCTACGACGAGCGCCCGCGCCTCGACGGCATCGTCTGATTTAGGCTCTTTTCAAGCCTCTTTCACGCTCTTTTAGGCGGCCAGAACCTCGCCAAGAACCCCGCCCACACGACCACGGCCGCGAGCCACACGGCCGACGCCGCGCCGAGGAGCATCACGTAGCGCTCGGTGGCCGCGCCCGCGATCACGCGCAGCGCCATCGCCACGAGGAACAGCGCGCCGAACACGAAGACGGGCCAAGGCCTCCCGTCCTGCGCCTCGGTCGCGTCGCCGTGGCCGAGCGTGACGTGCGTCGCGACGCTGGTCGCGAGGATCCCGAAGCCGCCCACGAACACGATGTGCATCACGGCGACCCGGTGATCCGGCCAGATCGCGGCGGCGAGGAGGCCCACCGGCACCGCCCATCCGCCGAGGTAGATGAGCCTCCGGTTGATGCCCGGCCGCGTGGGCAGCTTGATCGCGCCCGACGCGACGAACACCGCGAGCGCCGCGATCCCGCGGATCGCGAGGCCCTCGCGGATGCGCCCCATGTCTTGGATCACGAGCCCCGCGATCACGGCCGCGCCCGCGACGGCGTAGCCGAGCGCGCGCTGCACGTCGGCGCGCGTCCGCGTCAGATCCGCGGGCGGATCGCCGCGCAGCGCGAGCGAGAAGAAGAACGCGCCGATGCCGAGCACGAAGCACGTGAACGTCCCTTCGAGCAGCAGCGCACGGCCGAGCGACGCGGAGGACGCGGGCGCGCCGTCGAACTGCCCGGCGACGTGGAGCACCGAGCCGGCGATCCCGGCGACGAGGCCCATGGGCAGGAGCGCGAACGACGCGGGGGGCCTGCGCGCGGTGGTGCCCGCGAAGAACCTCCGCACCGCGAACTGGATGAGCACCGCGAGCGACGCGAGGTACGAGAGGTCCGAGACGATGACCTGGTTGTAGAGCGACGCGAGCGACGTGGTCGGGATGAGCACGAGCAGCGCCGCGATCTCGGCGACGCTCGCGGGCCTCGTGCGCGTGCGCTTGGGGACCGCGGTCATCAAGAACCCGGCGGCGAACGCGAGCAGGAACGACATCATCTGCGTCGTCGCGTGGAACTGCGCCAAGTAGCGCCCGATGAGCCCCGACGCGAAGAGCAGCCAGTGCGCGACGCCCGCGACGCCGAGGAGCAACGCGAGCGGGAAGAACAGCCGAAACGGCTCGCTCTGGAGATCGACGGCGGCGGGCGCAGGGGCCTTTGGGACGGCGGGGGACGAGGCGGTCATACAAAGCGTGCGCCGCGACGAAGCGCGCGCGGATCCTCGTCGCGATGCGCGAACCGCCGCACGACGTGCGTCGCGCGCGCACGCCTTGCGGGGAGAGGGTGGTGCTATGCTCGCGGGCTCCGTGATGCGACTTCTTCGATCAATCCTGCTCGTTTCGGCCTCGTGCGCGCTCCTCCACTGTTCGTCCGGCGGGGGCGCGCGAACGGGCGCGCTGTCGCCCGAGGCCGCGGCGCTGCTCTCGCCCGCGCCTTCGTCGTACGGCGACGAGGCCTCGATCAAGCCTCGACCCGACGCGCGCATGATGGTGAGCGCGTTCGAAGGCGCGCTGACGCCCACGGCCAAGCCCACGTTCACGCACGACGCGACGCTCGATCTCGCCGCGGCCGTGATCGCGGCGTCGGCGGGCGACAGGGGCGAGCGGCCGCCGCGCGCGGTGGCGCAATGGATGTTGTGGAAGGCGGGCTCGACAGCGCTCTACGCGCGCGCAGACGTGGCCATCGGCGAGGGCTCGGCGGGCGAGCAGCAGCTCAACTTCCGCATCGTCGAGCTCGCGGGGAGGCTTCAAACCGCGGCTGTTCCGCAGGCGTTCGGCGTCGCGCGGGTGAGCCGCGGCGGCTCGATCGTGCAGGCGATCGTGCTCGCGCACCGGCCCGCGACGGTCGATCCGTTCCCCAAGGCGCCCGCGCCGGGCAGCGCGATCACCCTCAAAATCAAGCCTGCCGGCGCGTATGCCGATCTCGTGGTCCACGCCGACGGAGAGGGCGGCGCCGTGCGCGACGTGCGGATGACGGCGGCGCAGGACGGGAGCTTCAGCGCGAGCGTGCCCGTGCCTTCGACCCCGGGCCGTTACTTCGTCGAGGTGAGCGCGGTCGACGTGCGCGCGTCGGCCAACGCGCCCGAGAACCCGCTCCGAAGGCCGGTCGCGTGGGCGCCGATCTACGCGGGGATCCCCGAGGCGAGCGCGCCGGACCCGGACCTCATGGCGCCGCCTGCGCCCGCGCCCGCCGCCGGGTACGCGCAGGCGATCGTCGCTTTGTACGACGCCGCGCGCGCCAAGGCGGGCAAGAAGCCGCTCGCGCCCGAAGGTCGCGTGACCGCGCTCGCGCAGAAGCACGCGAACGCCGCGGCGATCGCGGAGCGCGAGCTCGGGCTCTCACCGACGCTCGCCGATGATCTCGCCGCCGCGGGCGCCGCCCCGCACGACTACGCCGAGGTGAACGACAACTTCGACTCCGCGGCGGCGCACGTCGCGCTCGGGCTCCTCTCGCCCTCGTGGCGGCGGCGCATGCTCGGCGCGGACACGCTCGTGCTCGGCGTGGGCACCTCGGCGCGCGCGCCCGACGCGCAGGGCGCCGAGCACGCGGTCGTCGCGATCGCGGTCGAGCCCGCGCCGCGCTTCGACGCTGCGCGCGACGTCCCCAAGGTGTTCGCGGCGCTCGACGCGCAGCGCACCGCGGACGGGCAAAAGCCCTTTGGCCGCGACGAGGACATCACCAAGATGGTTCAGGGCTTCGCGAACGAGGTCTGCCAAGGGCAGCGCAAGCCCGGACAGACCAAGACGCTCATCGACAGGACCGCCGCGTTCGGGTCGAGCAAATACAAACAATGGTCGTCGAGCTGGAGGGTCGGTTACGACATCCGCCGGTGGCAGGAGGCGAGCGCGCTCGCGAACGTCAAAGACCCTCCTTTGCCGTTCGTCGCGGTGGGGGCTTGTCAGGGTGAAATCTCGGGCAAGACAGGCGCTATTTATCTGGTCGTGCTCCAGTATTCGCCGTGAGCGGAGCTACGTTTCGCGGAGAGGGCTTTGGCGAGCGCGCGCGCCTCGTCGCGGACCGCGCGGAGGAGCGCGAGATCGAGGTGATCGCCGGTGGGCTCGTGATCGTGGTGATCGTCCGGGTCGCCGAGGCCCGAGGACTTGGACGCGCGCATCTTCTCCATGATTTGATCGCGCAGCGACGCTGCGTCCTCGATGCCGCGGACGACGCCCCGCGCGCGCTGCGGATCCCCTGCTTTCGACGCGCCGCCGGCCGTGTCGACGATGACCGACGCGATGCCGAAGAAGCGTTCGAGAGGGCCTTGCTCGACGCGGACGTTCTGCACGTTGGCGTAGGTGAGCGTGGCCTCGACCTGCTCCATGATGCCTTGTCGGATACGCATGCTCCTGTCGGTCGTCACGTAACAATGAAACTCGTAGTCGAGCCGCGTCGCCACGAACGCGAGCGCCACGAAGAAGAGCACCACCGAGAGGTAGAGCCCGGGCAGCACGATCGCGAGCCAGAGCGGGATTTTCCCCTCGTATTTGGCCGCGATGGGCACCGCGACAGCGATGATGAGCGCGGGCAGGAGCACGGGGAGCGTCGCCAACGTGGTGAGGGCATAGCGATACGACAGGTACCGATCGCTCGCGCGGAACACGCGGACGCCCGTCGCGCCCTCGGGCACGGGCGGCGGCGCGGGAGAGACCTTGAGGATCGGCCCCAAGATCGAGACGAGCAGGTTGATCAAGGCCCCTCCTTTCGGAGCGCGTCGCGCGCCTCGCGGAGCGCGTCGCGGATCTCGACGAGCAGCTCGTTCGTGCCCTCGGGCTCGTGCGCTTGCGGTTGTTGCGCCGAGGCGCCGCGCATCTTCGAGTAGAGGTAATCGCGCACGCTCTCGTAGTCGGTGAGCCCTTGAACCAGCTCGGGCCCGGAGCCCGCGCCCGCCGCGGTCTCGATCTCGACGGTGCCGAGCCCAAACCAGCGCTCGACGATGTTGCGGCGCACGTGGATGTCTTGGATGCGCGCGTACGTGAGGAACGCCTCGCGCCGGAACACGACACCGTAGCTGATGGAGACGCCTTGATCGTCGAAGCGATAGCGGAGCGTGCGGTACCGGAAATAAAGAATCAGCCCCACGATGGGGAAGGCCGCGGTGGTGAAGAACGCGAAGATGAGGAACTGCCAGAGCAGGTTGGGGTGGGGCCGCTCGATGGCGTGGACGAGGCGCGCGAGCGAGGCGGGATCGCGCTGATCTTGTCTGGGCGGAGGGCTCATGCGGACCACCGCGCGAAGACCGTGCGCGACGAGGGCGAGCGCGCGCGCGTCTTCGTAAGGGCCACGACCATGGCGCCGAGGATACCTCGCCAAGGGCAGAAAAAAAGCCTTCGTGAAGAGGGGACTTCGGCGACAATGCTCTGCGATGCAACCGCGATCCCGGCGTCGAACCACCGCGCTTTTGGCCTCTGCCCTCGCCTTGGGCGCCTCGCTCTTCACGGGCGCGAGCCCCGCGCGGGCGCAGGGCTTCGCGCTCGAACGCTTCATCCCCGCGCCCGCCGGAGACCGGTTCTTCGGCGCCGAGTCCCCCTTCGCCGCGGGCCATTTGACGCCGCACGGCATGATCCTCGTCGACTACGCGCACAACCCGCTGATGCTCCGCACCGAGAACAGCGGCACCACGCTCGGCGCGATCATCGCGCATCAGTTCTACATCCACGCGAACATCTCGTTCTCCCTCTGGAACAGGCTCAACATCAACCTCGACGTCCCCGCGGCGCTCGTCCAAAAGGGCGACAGCCCGTCGGGCGGCGGCTTCGTCTTCACGTCGCCGAACAAAGCCCAGTTCAGCGACCTGCGCGCGGGGCTCCGCGTCCGCATCGTGGGCGACTATTTCGACGCGTTCCAGCTCGCGATCGGCGGCTTCGTGTGGTTCCCGACCGGCGCCTCCGACTCGTTCGTGAGCGACAGGACCGTGCGCGGCTTGCCCGAGATCATCATCGGCGGGCGCACCGATCGCGTCGTGTGGTCGTTCTCGGCGGGCGCCGAGATCCGCAAGGGACAGCAGATCGCCAACATCGATCAGGGCATCGCCGTGCAGACCGCGGGCGGGCTCGGCATCTTGCTCAGCGACGCCCGCCGCGTCCAGATCGGCCCTGAATTCCGCGTCGCGACCGTCGTCAAGAACGCGACCAAGCGCAGCATCAACGCCGAGGTCCTCCTCGGCCTGCGCGTCCGGCCCATCGGCGATCTCGAGCTCGCGCTCGGCGCGGGGCCGGGCCTCAGCGCGGGCCTCGGCACGCCGGATTTCCGCGGCGTCTTCTCGATCGCGTACACGCCCGAGCAGAAGCGGCCGGTCGCCGACCGCGACAAAGACGGCATCCTCGACGCCGACGACGCGTGCCCCGACGAGCCCGGCGTGTCGAGCAACGACCCGAAGAAGCACGGCTGCCCGCTGCCCAAAGACCGCGACGGCGACGGCATCTTCGATCCCGAGGACGCGTGCCCCGACGTCAAGGGCGTGGTGTCGGCCGAACCGGCCAAACACGGGTGTCCGCCGCCCAACGATCGCGACGGCGATCGCATCGTCGACGAGGTCGACGCGTGCCCCGACGAGCCCGGGCTCGCGAACGACGATCCGAAGAAGCACGGATGCCCGCTGCCCAAGGACCGCGACGGCGACGGCATCATCGACGAGAAGGACGCGTGCCCCGACGTGAAGGGCGTGTCCACGAACGATCCGACCACCCACGGATGCCCGCCCGACACCGACGGCGACGGCATCCGCGACGACAAGGACGCGTGCCCGCTCGAGAAGGGCCCGAAGAACGAGGACCCCGCCAAGAATGGCTGCCCGACCTCGGTCCGCGTCGTCGAAAACGAGATCATCATCCTTCAGCAGGTCCAGTTCGACACGGGCAAAGCCACCATCAAGAAGGTCTCCGATTCGCTCCTCGACGAGGTCGCGGGCGTCCTCAAGGAGCACCCCGAGATCCTCAAGATCGAGGTGCAGGGCCACACCGACAACAAAGGCATCCCGCTCCAGAACAAGATCCTCAGCAACAACCGCGCGCAGGCCGTCATGAAGGCGCTCGTCAAGCGCGGCATCGCGGCAGGGCGCCTCTCGGCCAAGGGCTTCGGGCAAGACCAGCCCATCGACGACAACTCCACCGACGAGGGCCGCCAGAAGAACCGCCGCGTCCAGTTCAAGATCGTCCAGAAGATCAAGAAGTAACCGAGCTCGATCGACAGGTGCTTTATGCGTAAAGGTTTGGCTTGTTCCGCGCTTACCCTGGCCTTGGCCGCGCTCTCGGGGGCCGCGTCCGCCGCGCCCACGCTGCGCGTGCAGGTCGATCAAAAGGGCGACTTCGTGCTGCTCGGCAACACGCTGGGCCACGAGTGCGACGTAGGCACGCCCGTGCCCGTGGTCGGCACCGTGAGCAACTGCGGCACCAACACCGGCGACTCCGCGCCCGACATCTATTGGCGCGCGGACTCGCCCGCGATGGGCCAAGCCGAGGCGAACAACGGCGTCACCATCGCGCAGGCGCGCAGCACCGCGGTGCTCAACATCCCGGCCTTCGCGGTCATCACGCACGCCTATTTGTATTGGGGCGCGACGCTGCCGATGCTCGGCATGGACACGCAGGTGACGCTCGACAGGCCCGGCGTCTTCACGCAGGCGGTGACCGCGATCCAGTCGTATCAATCGGCGAACAACGCGTATCAGTCGGTCGCGGACGTGACCGCGATCGTGCAGGCGAACGGCCCGGGCGCGTACCGCGTGAGCGACGTGGACGCGTCGCCCCTCGTCGACGTGAACAGCAGCAACAACTTCGCGGGCTGGTGGATGGCGGTCTTCTATCAGCTCGCGACCGATCCGCCGCGCAACCTGGCCTTGTTCGACGGCCTCGACGTCGTCTCGAACGGCAACAACCAGAACGTCACCATCTCCGGCTTCGTCGTGCCGAACGCGGGCTTCAGCGGCAAGCTCGGCGTGATCACGTTCGAGGGCGACAACGCGATCAACGGCGATCAGCTCTTCTTCAACGGCGGCGCCGCGCTCACGAACGCGCTGAACCCCGCCAACAACTTCTTCAACGGCACCCGCTCGCTGCTCGGCGCGGCCGTGAGCAACGCCGGCGATCTCCCGCAGCTCACCGGCACCGCGCAGAGCATGTCGGGCATCGACCTCGACGTCGTCGACGTCACGAACAAGCTCACCGCGGGCCAAACGTCCGCGCCCATCCAAGCGACCAGCACCGGCGACGTGTACTTCCTCGCGGGGTTCGTCACGTCGATCTCGACCTTCAAGCCGGATTTCTCGACGTCCACCAAGACGGCGGTCGACGTCAACGGCGGCGCGCTCGTCGCGGGCGACGTCATCCAATACACGATCAACGTCGTCAACACGGGCAACGACACGTCGCTCAACACCGTGCTCACCGACCCGCTGCCCCCCGGCGTCACGTTCGTCCCGGGCTCGCTCCAGATCGTCTCAGGCCCCAACGCGGGCGCCAAGAGCGACTCCGCGGGCAACGATCAAGCGGAGTACCTGTCCGGCACCAACACCGTCGTCTTCCGGCTCGGCGCGGGCGCGAACGGCGTCACGGGCGGCACGCTCCTCTCCAACGAGACCACCGTCGTGGCGTTCCAGGTCACCGTCAACCCGGGGGTCACGGGCACCATCTCGAACCAAGCGACCATCAACGCCTCCGGCCTCCTCGGCGCGCCCGCCGAGGACACGCCCACCGACGGCAACGGCGGCGGCTCGGGCCAACCGCCGACCGACGTGGTCGTCGATCAGTGTACGAACGACGCGGACTGCGCGGCGCCCACGCCGTTCTGCAACACCGCGCTCACGCCCAACCTGTGCGTCCAGTGCTTGCTCGACACCGACTGCTCGGCGCTCACGCCGACGTGTGATCCCGCGACCAACACGTGCGTGTGCGTGCCCTCGGGCGCGGAGGTCTGCGACGGCAAAGACAACGACTGCAACGGCACCGTCGACGACGGCTTCAACGTCGGCGGCGTCTGCTCGAACGGCCTCGGCGCGTGCCTCGCGATGGGCACCATCGTGTGCAACGGCATGGGCGCCGCGACGTGCAACGCGATCGCGGGCGAGCCCGAGCCCGAGATGTGCGGCGACGCGATCGACAGCGACTGCGACGGCAACCCCAACACCGGCTGCGAGGACGCGGACGGCGACGGCCTGCCCGACGTGGTCGAGATCATGATCGGCACGAACCCGAACGACGC
The DNA here is from genome assembly GCA_964437785.1 of uncultured Polyangiaceae bacterium. GTDB lineage: Bacteria > Myxococcota_A > Polyangia > Polyangiales > Polyangiaceae > CAYTJL01. The sequence goes on along the minus strand of CAYTJL010000016.1, from coordinate 40,561 downwards.
CGACTCCGACGACGACGGCGTCCCCGACGGGCAAGAGCTCTTGCCCGGCGTGGACTCGGACGGCGACGGCCTCATCAACGCGCTCGATCCCGACAGCGACAACGACGGCCTGCTCGACGGCACCGAGATGGGCTTCGGGTGCAACGGCCCCGGCACCGACGTGAGCAAAGGCAACTGCATCCCCGACGGCGATCTGGGCGCCACAACGACCGATCCGCTCGACGCCGACACCGACGACGGCGGCGTGGGCGACGGCGCCGAGGACACGAACCTGAACGGCGTGCTCGATCCGGGCGAGACCGATCCCACGGCGGGCCACGGCGCGGACGACATCCAGGTCACGGACTCGGACGGCGACGGCTTGAGCGACGCCGTCGAGCTGACGATCGGCACCGACCCGAACGACGCCGACTCCGACGACGACGGCGTGCCCGACGGACAAGAAGCCAACCCCGGCCTCGACACCGACGGCGACGGCCTCATCAACGCGCTCGATCCCGACAGCGACAACGACGGCCTCTTCGACGGCACCGAGATGGGCTTCGACTGCAGCGACCCCGACACCGACACCTCGAAGGGCAACTGCGTGCCCGACGGGGACAACGGCGCGACGGTCACGAGCCCGCTCGATCCCGACACCGATCACGGCGGCGTGAGCGACGGCTCCGAGGACGTGAACGGCAACGGCGTCGTCGACTCCGGCGAGCTCGATCCCAACGATCCCTCGGACGACAAGAACGTCATGGACGCGGACGGCGACGGCCTGAGCGACGCCTTCGAGCTCGCGATCGGCACCGATCCGAACGACGCGGACTCGGACGACGACGGCGTGCCCGACGGCCAGGAGCCCAACCCCGGCGACGACACCGACGGCGACGGCCTCATCAACGCGCTCGATCCCGACAGCGACAACGACGGCCTCTTCGACGGCACCGAGATGGGCTTCGATTGTGGCAACGGCGACACCGACGTCTCCAAGGGCAACTGCATCCCCGACGGCGACCAGGGCGCCACCGTCACGAGCCCGCTCGACGCGGACACGGACGACGGCGGCGTGAGCGACGGCGACGAGGACACGAACAAGAACGGCGTCGTCGACTCCGGCGAGCGCGATCCGAACAACGGCGCTGACGACGTCGAGTGCGACGTCGACAGCGATTGCGGCGGCCCGACGAGCGGCATGGTGTGCACCGAGACCCACGACTGCATCAACGGTTGCCGCGGCGCGGACGGCAACGGATGCCCCGACGGCTTCACCTGCACGTCCATCAATGACGTGATTGGCACCTGCGAAAAAGACCCTGAAGAAGATCGCGTGATCGCCGAGGGCAATGGCATCTTCTGCGCGTCGAGCCCCGCCAACGACGCTTCCTCGTGGCCCGCTCTCTTCGCGATCACCCTCGCGCTCGCCCTGCGCCGAAGGCGCGCGAAATAGCCCCTCTCCCCCCAAAGACATCTCTGCGTTGACGGACGGCCGGCCGCTAAAACGGCCGTGCCCGGCCGTACAGCACATTCTTTTCAGAGCGCCCCCAAGGGAAGAATGTTATGTGGACGCACGTAAGACGAATTGCCACGTGGCAAACCGTGCGAGGGTCAAACGACCCTTTTCTTAGCGTCCACCGTGGTGGCCTCGGGCCCCGTAAGCGAGCCCTCCGCCCCCACACCCCGGGCCTATCGGCCCACTTCCGAGGAGAGAGACCATGATCAAATGGAAGACGGTAGGCGCGGCCTTCGTCGCGGCGACGGTTGGGGGGCTCATGCTCGCCTCGTGCAAGCTCACCATCACCGAGACGAACCCTCCGGGCGACAAGACCTACACCCCCGGCACCATCCATGACGGCACGGGCAAGCCCGCCAACGCGACCGACTTCAACTGCGCGACGGCCGATGACTGCGGCTTCTGGACCTGCGTCTGCGGTGAGCTCACGGTCGAGGCGGCGGTCTGCTGGAACGGCTACTGTATGAACGCGAACGGCGTCTGTCCGGCCGCGTGCGATTACTACGGTGTCGGCTGGGGCGGCAGCGCCAACGGCGGCCCCGACGGCAGCTTCTCGTGTACGCCCGACGACTTCTCCTGTACCTCGGACGTCGATTGTTGCTCGAACGTGTGCGCCGCCGACGGCTTCTGCGGGTACATCCCGAATCAGTGCCTCGCCGATGACGTGCAGTGCTTCGGTGATTGGGAGTGCTGCTCGAACTTCTGCGCGGACGACGGCTTCTGCGGCGTAGGCACGCCGGTCTGCGCGCCCGACAACGATCCGTGCTTCTTCGACTCGGACTGCTGCTCCGAGTTCTGCGCCTCCGACGGCTTCTGCGGCCTCGGCACCGAGTGCCTGCCCGACAACGAGGCGTGCTCCTTCGACGCCGACTGCTGCACCAACATCTGCGCGTCCGACGGCTTCTGCGGCTGCGTCCCCGTGGACGTGGCGTGCACCTTCGACAGCGACTGCTGCTCGAACTTCTGCCTCGACGGCGTCTGCGT
>CAYTJL010000016.1:0-37979 GCA_964437785.1 uncultured Polyangiaceae bacterium | reverse complement strand
CGAAGGGCCTTATCTCGTCAAGGCCCTTCGCTGCAATCGAACCTCGCCAAAAACGTCTTGTCCGGGCCGGCCTCGCTCTCGATACCTGCCCACGACACCCAAAGCGCCTTGGGCACCTCGGTGGCCGCGAGCGCGGGCCCCGGGTGATTGGCCGCCTCCGTGGCCTGAATCACGATGGGATCGCCGAGCGCCGCCCCGGCCATGTCGCGGTGATGGATGACGACCCTGGTGACGCCGGGCTGATCCGGCGGGCCGTCGTCCTCGCCTTGCTCGACCCACGACGCGACGACGCCGAGCGGAGATGCGTTGAGCTGGAGCGGCGAGAGGATGAGCGCGCCTTGGGCGAGCGTCTCGACATCTCCCAAGAGCGCCCCTGATCCGTCGAGCCGCGCGAGCCGCACCGTTCGAAAGCCGTCGTCGTCCTCGGCGAGCCCCTCGGCCCAGAGCACGAACACCCGATCTCCCCGCGCCGCGAGCACGGGCCTCCGCGGCGCGAACGTCGCTTGAGAGGCCTCGATGGACCAAAGGATCTGCGCGCCGGCGCCTTTGTTGAGCGGGCTCAGGGAGGATAAAGTGACGGACCTCGGCGCGCAGAAGTCCGGTGTGGAGCACGCGTTGAAGCCGGTCGCGACGAGGTAGCGAGCCCCTGTCCAGACAACCGCGTTGCCGCGGCCGGGGTACTCCTCGGGCGGGGCCGTGGCGATGGGGCCGTACACCACCGTTCCTTGAGCGTCGATGATCGCGACGCGGGGCTCGTAGCTCCCCCCGGCGTCGAACCGATAGGCGATGGCATAGCCGATCCCCCCGAAATCGCCTGCGGCGTCGACGCTCGGCCCGCGCGAGAAGGAGTACACGACGGTGCCGCCGGGATCGACGAACACCTCTTGGCTCGATGACCACGAGGTCGTGTTGATGGATCGGAATTTGAGCCCGACGGGCACCCCCGCGGCCTCGTCGGCGTGATACCACGCGAGGCCGATCTCCTCGGCCGCGACAGGTGACGCGGTGATGGCGCCCCACGCGTGCGCGTCAAAGCCATAGAGGGACGGCTCATGATCGAACGACACGTCGTTTGGCCACGAAGGGCCGGCGCGGAGCGCGCCGACGCGCAGCTCCGGGTGCCAGAAGTTCGCGTCCTCGCTGATCGCTTGGTAGGCGATGCGCGCCGGCGCCTCGGAGGAGCCTTGGTTCACCGTGACCATCATGGGCGCATCGGTGTTGCCCTCGGGGAACGACACGAGCGTCTTGGGCGCGCCCGCCGAGACGAGCAGACACGGAAGCTCTGGAGGGACGTTATCCGGGCCTTCGCCCGCGGGGCTCCCCGTGAAGAGCCCCGCGCGCGAGCAGCCGAACGAGGCGAGCGCGAGGCCGGCGAGAAGAGAGCGCATGCCCCGACGATAGCAGACTTCACGAGCGATAGAGCACGTCCGTTCTGAGGACGAGCTTCTCGCCGGCGCGCACCTCGGTGGCCTCGTGCAAGATGCGATGTTGAAAGAGGAGCGCCCGACCACGCTTGGGCTCGATCACGCGGCCGAGCTCGGGGAAGTCCGTCTCGCCGCCCTCGAATCCATCGTTGAGATAAAACACCAGCGTGACGAGGCTCCTCACCCCTCCATCGAGCTCGACCACGGTGTCCCAATGAACGCCGTGCCGCTCGCCCGGCCCATACCGATAGAGCCGGAGGCGGGGATTCGCGCCTTCGAGCCGCATGCCCGAGAGCCGCTCGGGGACGGCGCTTCGCACGAGCCCGAGCAGCCGATTGGCCTCGTCCGCGTCGTCCCACATCACACGGGTGTTGTTCCTCACCTCGAGATCGATCTCGGCCCCTCCGTGCTTGCCCACGATGGGCGCGACCTCGGCGCTCCCCGCGCGCATCTTGGCGACGTACGCGTCGCACAGCGCGCCTGTCATCGCCTCATCGACGGTCCACACGAGGGGCTGCGTGAGATCGAGATGGCCCGCGTACATGCCCGCGAGCATACCGCGAACGCGCTTGCCCCAAGCGCAAATCGGTGAGAAGGCTCCGCGCCTCATGACCAACACTCATCGTGCGGAGAAGGGCGTCGTCGCGGCCCAAACGAGCTTGATCGCCGCGGCGAACGCGCTCGAATCGGGGGACGCGGAGAAGGGCGCCGAGCTCGCGAAGCGAGCGATGATTCAAGCCGAGGGCCACCCGCGGCTCGTCGCAGACGCGGCGTTTTTAGCGGGCCAGGCGCTCGTCTCGGCCTACGAGCACGCGGAGGCGGCGGCCCACTTCGAGGTGGCGATCCCGCTGCTCGAACGCGACGGGGCGAGCGAGGAGGCCGGCGTCGTGCGCGAGTGGCTCTCCGCCGCGAAGATGGTGATGGCCCTGCCGCCGGACGGCGATGAGCAGGACGCGGGCGAAGGAGGGGACGACGGCGGCGTCAACGCCGACGCGCTCCTCGCGCAGGCCGCCGAGGCGCTGCAGGAAGGCGACGGCGAAAAGGCCTTGATCAACGCGCGGCTCGGGGGCGCGATGCTCGCAAACAACCCGCCCGGCCTCGCCGCGGCGCGCGCGCTCGAAGCGCAGGCGCTGGTGCTCACGAACGAGCCTCAAGAGGCCTTCGAGCTGCTCGCCCGCGCGACCGAGGAGGCGAACGAGGCGGGGCTCATGCCCGAGGTCGAGGCGCTCGACAAGCTGCGGATGCAGCTCCAGCTCCACCTCTCGATGATGCGCGCGTCGGGCCTCGCGGTGGAGGAGATCGAGCGCATGGAGAGCCCGATGGAGCGCGTGGTCCTGCTGCTCCAAAAGGCCATGGTGTGCGCCAATCAAGACGAGAACGACGCCGCGCTCGCGCTCGTGGACATGGCGCTCGGCCACGCCGAGGCCTCGGAGCAGCCGCGCCTGCGCATCGAAGCCCTGCTCAACGCCGCGCAGATCCATAAGGCCCTCGGCAAAGCCTCTGAGGCCAAGGTCGAAATCGATCAAGCCCTGTCGCTCGCTGAGGCACATGTGCCCGAGGCCGTGCCGATGATTACCTCCCTCTCCGAGCAAGCGTGATAGGGTCGCTCGTATGAACAACCAACGAACGAGCATCACTGTCGCGCTCTCCGTCGCTCTCCTCGCGCTCGGCGCGGGCTGCGGAGGCGCGATCTCCTCGGGCGTCGCGGTGGGCAAAGCGGGCCACGGGCTCGCTGGGCACGCGGGCAACGTCCCGGATGGCGCGCTCGTCTGCGCGTTGCAAGAGGCCCTCTCGGCGCCCCCCGCGGGCAACGACAAGCTCCCGAGCGACACGTGCGCAAAGGCCGTGCGCGCCGACAAACTGTGGCGAAAGTCGATGATCGTGCTCGGCGCCTACGGCGGCACGCTCGAGTCGCTCGCGCAGGGCGGCGGCGCCTCCGCCGGGCCGATGGAAGCGGCGCTCACCGGCGTGCGCGGCAACACGTGGATCGAAGGCGACGGCGTCGACGCCGCCGCGCGCGACGCCGCCGCCGCGCTCGTCAACCAGATGGAAACGGCCGCGCACGGCGGCGATTTGAGCAAAGCCATCAAAGACGCGGCGCCCCACGTCAAGACGCTGTGCGACGGGCTCGGCACGTATTTGGACGCGCAGGTCAAAGCGCTCTCCGACGTCGAGCGCGACGTCGAGAAGAAGCGCTCGACCAAGGGCGACAGGCGCTGCGGCACGGTCGACAGCAAGAGCATTTGCGTCGCCGAGTCCGTCATCGATCGCATGCTCTACGCGAACGTGTATGGCCAGAGCGTCAAGCTCGGCGCGGGCCACCAAGAGGCGCGCGAGGCGGTCGCGAGCTTCTGCGCGGCCCACAAGAAGGCCGAAGAGGCTGCCGCGGACGGGCGTCTCGGCAAAGACAAGACGCTCACCGAGGTGGTCGAGGCGGCGCGGGGCGTCCCGCGCGCGGACGCGAACCCGGCCAAGCCCGGTAAGAAGTAGCTCCCCCCATCATCGCTTCAGAAGCGATATCCAAAGTAGGCTTGGGTCCGAAACCCGAAGTCGGCCCCGCCCGCCTCCCCGCCCGACAAGATGGTGGCGCCGAACCGCGTGGTGCCGCCGACCGCCATCTTGTCGTTGATTTGATATTCGAAGCCCGCGCCGGCCATCGGAGCGGCGTTGAAGACGACGCCGTTCGTGAGGTTCAAATACATGGGCACGTCGAGCCCGAGCTGGAGCGTGCCATTCTTGATGAGGTGAATGCCAAACTCGACGCCCACCGGCAGATCGATGCCGAAGAGCGGCCCGTCGAACTGCGCGAACCGGACGCCCGGCTCGATGCGCATCATCGCGCTGAATTTGGGGCCTTTGGTGAACGAGATGCGCATCGGCGCGCGGACGCCCATGCCCGGGGCGATGCCTTTGGAGAAGTAAGGGCTGTATTGGAAGCCGAGGCGAGCGCCGATGTCGAATCGATCGTTCACGCCGTATTGGACGCCCGCGGCGATGTCGGGGAAACCAGCCTCTCCATAGACCAGGAGGTTCCTCGGCTGGAGCGTATTGCCGTTGTGAAGGCCCCACTCCTCAGCTCCTGCGAGGCTCGTCATCGTGAGCGCCGCTGCCACCGTAGCCGAACCGAAGATCCAACGAGACATGACCATGACCGACTCCCTCCGAAGCGCGGGTCACAAGGGCCGCGCACCCTGGGAGTGCCGGTGCGCGCGCGTTGGATCACACGCGCGATGACGATTTTGCCCCTTCACCCGTGCCCATCGAGGAGAGGAGCGAGCGCGCGGGTCACGGGGCCGGGCGCCTCATACGCATGCTCGTCAATCGACGTGACGGCGCGCGCGCCCGCGAGGCTCGATGTCACGAAGACCTCGGACGCGGCCCAAAGCTCGCTCGACACAATCCTTCGTTCGTTTGCGCGAAGCCCGATCGACGGGAGCGCGGCGAGCGCGCGCGCGCGGGTGATCCCGGGGAGCGCGCCGCGATCGAGCGGCGGCGTCACCACCTCACCATCGATGACGGCAAAGAGGTTATAGGCGTCGGCCTCGACCCAATCGCCGTCGATCGACGCGAGGAGGGCGACGTCCGCGCCCCGCGCCCGCGCGACGCGCCGCGCCTCCACGCGCCCGAGCGCGCTCGTGATCTTCTTGCCCGCGAGCGGATCGGCCGGATCGATGCGCGGCCACGCGGCGAGGTGCGCGCGCGCAGGCGCGAGCGGCCCGCCGATGATCGCGTCGAGGCTCAGCACCGCGCGCCCCGGTCCAGCGTCGATCGGCGGATCGAGCCCGCGCCCGGCGCCCCGCGTGACGGTGAGGCGCAACGCTGCCTTCGGCGGCGACCCTTCGCGGGCCCACAGATCCGGCAAAACATGATCGATCCACGCGTCGAGCCCCGTGGGGATCACGAGGCCGATCGACGCCGCGCTCGCCCGGAGGCGCGCCATGTGGCGATCCCAAAAGCGCGGCGCGCCGCCGATGACGAGCGCCGTCTCGAAGAGCCCGTCGCCCAGCAAAAGGCCGCGATCGTTCGCGAGATCCACGCCGCTCGGGAGCACGATCGCGCTCATGTCTCCTCCGAGAAGCCGGGCCGGAGGGTGTCGCGGCCGAGCGCGGTGACGATCGCGCGCGCCTTGGCGAGCGTCTCGATCCGCTCGGCCTCGGGATCCGAGTCCGCGACGATGCCGCCGCCCACGTGAAAGGAAGCCTCGCGTTGATTCGCCACGAGCGTGCGGATCAAGATGTTGAGGCGCAGATCGCCGCCGTAGCCGATCCACCCCGCGGACCCGCAATACGGGCCTCGCCGCACGTCCTCGATGGCCTCGATGATCTGCATCGCGCGGATCTTCGGGGCGCCGGTCACGCTGCCGCCGGGCATGGTCGCGGCGACGAGCGACGCCGCGTCCACGCGATCGTCGAGCTCCGCGGTCACGGTCGCGATCGCGTGAAACACCGTCGGGAGCGCCTCGATCACGCGCGGCTCGGGCACGCGCACCGATCCTGCCTCGGCGAGCCGGCCGAGGTCGTTGCGGAGCAGATCGACGATCATCACGAGCTCGGCCCGCTCTTTGTCGCTCGCTTCGAGCTCGTCGCGGAGCGCCGCGTCCTCGCGCGCATCAGCGCCGCGCGGGCGCGTGCCCTTGATGGGCCTCGTCACGACGCGCCGGCCCTCGCGCACCAAGAAGAGCTCGGGGCTCACCGACGCGATCGCGAGATCACCGTGCTTGATGAGCGCGCCGAACGAGGCCGGGCTCTCGGCGCGGATCCTCCGGTGCGCCTCTTCGACGGGCGCGAGGAGCCGCGTCGTGAAGCGCTGCGCGAGGTTCACTTGGTACGTGTCGCCCGCGCAAATGTGCGCGAGCACGCGCTCCACACGCGCGCGGTACGCTTCGGGCGTGATGTCGGGCCGGGGCTCGGGGGCGATCGAGCCTTCGGCCGGCGGAGGGAGGCGTGCGTCACGGAGCCTCGCGATCGCGGCCTCACGGCGCCCGCGGAGCGCGCTCGGGCCCTCGCGCGGATCGTACGCCCCCGCGAAGAACAGGCGGCGATCGCGGCGATCTTCGACGAGCAGGCTCGGGTGCTCGGAGAGGACGAGCACCGGCATCGCCGGATCGATCGGGCAGCGGCTCGGGATGGGCAGGCGCTCGCGGCCGATGTCGTAGCTGATGAAGCCGAGCCATCCGCCCGTAAAAGGAAGCTCGGGCGCGCGGTCCACGCGATCGAAGCGCGCTCGGGTGAGCGCGCGGATCGCGTCGATCGCGCCGGGCTTGCCCGCGGGCCACGTGACCACGCGCGCGGGATCGACGCCGAGCACGGCGTAGCGCGCCTCGGGATCCGAAGGGCTCGACGCCGCATCGAGGAGCGCGACGTCCTCCCCGCGCGCGGCGGCGCAGTACGCGACCGGCCAGAGCGCGCGGTATGGAAGCTCTTCGATATGCGGCGAGAGGATCAAGATCCTCTGTTTTTAAAGAGCCGGGGGAGTGACTAACCGACGACGGGGCGGACCGGCGGCTTGAGCGGGAGCATGGGCCGCGAGCCGGGCGACGAGGGGATCGACGGCTTGGGGATCGCGGTCTCGCCTTCGAGCGCGGCGAGGGCGGCGAAGAGCCGATCCATGCCGTAGTCGAGCGCGGCTTCCTGCTGGAAGATGTGCGCGATCTTGATGAGCTTGAGCGCGGTCTGCTTGCCGAGATCGATCTCACGCTCCAGGAACGCCTCGAACGACCCGTAGCCCTTGGCCACGTGGAGGTCGCGCTCCTGGATCTCGGCGAGCACCTGGCCGATCTCGAAGAAGCCCTTTTCGAGGCGCTTGCGCAGCGTGCGGATGTGCTGCGTCTTGTTGTAAAGCTCCTCGATCTTGGCCTTGATCTCTTCGGCGCCGGTGGGCACGCGGATGGTGGCGCGGGCGCTGCCGGGCGGCGCGGGCTCGGCCGCCCGTGCGCGCGCTTCGGCCGCGTGCTTGGCCGCGTGCCGCGCAGCCCACGGGGCCGCGCCGCGGAGCCCGAGCTTGCGCTTGGCGGGCGGCTCGGCGGAAGGCTTCACGGCCTTGACGGGCTTTCGCCCCGCGCCCTTCGGGTCGTCCTTGATGACGGGCGAGACGGGCTTCGTGAGCGAAGACTCCGCCGACCTCCCGCCGCCGGCGCGCCCCGCGCCCTTCTTGGGCTTGGAGGCCGCCCTCTTGACGGCCTTCGCAGGCTTCTTGGCGGCCGCCTTTTTGACGGCCGCCTTTTTGACCGCCTTCTTCGCGGCCTTCACGAGAGGTTTCTTGGCCACAGGCTTTTTGGCGGCCTTCTTCTTCGAGGAGGCCTTTGCGGCCTTGGTGGGCTTCTTCGCCATGTCGCTCGATCCCCGCCGGTTATCATCGACGGCGCACGCGTCGCGCCCTTCTTTGGGCTCGTCGGCCGTCGCCTTACCAAATCCTGCGGCGCTCCGTCCACTTGTTTTTTGCGGAGTCGTGCTACCGTCCGGCCCTCCATGTCCTCGCCCGGCTCTCCGCTCGCCGATCCTCAAGGGCCCGCGTCCGACGGCGCGCTGCGCGGCCGCGTGGCCGTGGTCGTCAACGGGAACGCGAAGAGCGTGACCGCGGAGGTGATCGAGACGCTCGATCAAATCCTGGATTCGGGCGATCTCTTCGTGTCCCGCCGCGTCGAGGAGAGCGAAAAGATCGCGCGGACCTTGGTCGATCGCGGCTACGGCACGATCCTCACCGGCGGCGGGGACGGCACGTTCACCGTCGTGGTGACGGCCGTCGTCAACGAAGCGAAGCGGCGCGGCGCCCCTGTCCCGCGCTTCGGCCTGCTCCGCTTGGGCACGGGCAACTCGCTCGCGTGGGTGATCGGCGCGAGCAAATCGGGCGGCACGAGCCCCGGGCGCGGGCTCGCGGTCGATCTGCTCCGGCTCCGATCGGACGCGGGCTCTAGGCCGCTCCGCCTCGTCGAGGCCGAGGGCGTGCTCTCGCCGTTCTGCGGCTTCGGGATCGACGCGGTCATGCTGCGCGACTACGCGCAATACAAAGAGCTCTTGGCCCGCGGCCCGCTGCGCAGGCTCGCGCCGGGGCCGCTCTCGTACGCCGCCGCGGCCGTCACCAAGACCATCCCGAGCTACCTTGTGCGCCCGACGCCGCACTGCCGCGTCATCAACGAAGGCTCGCACGCGCAGCGCATCGGCGAAAAAGGCGCGCTCATCGGCCCGCCCGTGCCCAAGGGGCAGGTGCTCTACGAGGGCCCCGCCAAGCTCGCGTGCATCGGGACCATCCCTTATTACGGCTTTGGTTTTCGGATCTTTCCGTTCGCGGACGACCGGCCCGATCGCATGCACCTCCGCGTCACGAACCTCTCGACGTATTCATTCGTGACGAGCTTCGGCTCGATTTGGCGCGGAGAATACGGCGATCTCGCGACCACGTTCGACTACTTCGTCGACGACGTCACCATCGAGATGGACCCGATCACGCCCTTCCAAATCGGCGGCGACCTCCGGGGCGAGCGCGAGCGCGTTCGGGTCAAGCTCACCGATCCCATCCAGATCGTCGACTTTTATGCGCCCCCGCGAGGGTGACGGCGAGCGCGGCATGCGGATGGCCGAGCTGTCGGCGAAGAGCGGCGTCGCCCGCGAGACGATCCATTTTTATCTGCGCGAAGGGCTCTTGCCCAAGCCCGAGAAGGGCGGGCGCACCGTCGCGTATTACCGCGACGAGCACCTCGAACGGCTGCTCCTCATCCGCCGGCTGCGCGAAGAGAAATACCTCCCCATCGCCGTGATCCGAAGGCTCCTCGGGTCGCCGGCCGCGGCCGAGGGCGACGCGCTCGTGCTCGCGGACGTGCTCCACATCGTGCCCGCCGCCGAGGCGCCCCAGCGCGCGCCGTCGCCCGCCGCGCGCGCCGAAGCAGAGAGGCGCGGCCTCTTGGGATCACGGGACGAACGCGCGGGCGCGAACGGCGTCGAGCCCGCGGAGGCGCGCGTGCTCACGGCCGTCGAAGAGGCGCTCGCGCTCGACGAGCCCGCGCAGAAGCTCACGCTCGACGACTTCGAAGCGTGCGCGGGGAGGCTCACCGATCTGGTCGATCGCGAGGCCGCGCTGTTCTTCGATCTCGTCCTCGACACGGGCGACGTCGAGGGCTCGATCACCGCGCTCCGCAAGGGTCGCGGCGCGGTCGCGCGGTTCATCGCGGGCTACCGCGATCTGATGCTCCGCCGCATCGTCGAAGAGCTGCTCGTCGGGCTCGAACGTGGGCCGAGCGAGGTGCTGCGCGCGACGACGATCCCGCTCTCGCCTGCGCTGGAAGAGGCGCTCGCCGTGCGATCGCACAAGGCCGCGCTCCTCGACGCCGCGCTCCGCGATCCGAGCCCGTCGAACGCCGCCGCGCTCGTGTGGCACCTGTTCGGGAGCGGGGCCTCGGCCGAGCTCGCGGCGCTCCCCGATCGCGTGCGCGACGCCGTGAGCCCGCGGCTCTCGCCGCTCATCGCGTTCGGCGCGCACGAGACCGCGCGCACGCCCTCCACGTTGAACGCGCTCGAAGCCGCGGTGGAGCGCGCGCACCGGTCCACGGTGGGGGCTCAGGTCCCGCAAGCGGGCCCTCCGCCCCCACACCCCCATCTCGCGCTCGGCGAGGTGCTGCTCGGCGAGGCCAAGCTCGCGCGCGCGGTGCGGAGGCGCGGCGCGCCGAGCCTGCTCGCCGAGGCGGTGCCCGCGCTCGCGCGCATCTTCGGCGCGGATCCGAGCCGCGATCCCGAGCCCATCGCGCGGGCCTTCGCGTGGTTCCACCGGGGGCGCTCGGAGATCGCCTTGCCCGCCGTGCTCGGCCGCAGGGAGCGCGGCATCGCAGCGCTGCGCGAGGCGATGGCGATCGCCGAGACCATCGCGCCCGCGCCCTTGGCGGCCGCGCGCGCAAGGATCCTCGGCAACGCTTCGATCCTGCTCGGGCGCGCGCTCGCGGCGAGCGACGGCGCCGAGGCGAAGCGGCTCTACGCCGCGGCGAAGGCGCTCGATCCGAGCGGTCCGCTCGCGGAGCGCGCAGACGAAGAATCGCGAGCCCTCGGCTGATCGCTTGCTATGCTCGGAGATCGGAGGTCTTGCCCATGAAGAGCTTGGTGCTGGTCGGGTTGGGAGCAGCGTTCCTCGTCGGTGCCTCGTCGCAGAGCGCGCTCGCCGAAGAGACGGCGAAGCCCGCGGCCAAGAAGAAGGGCGAGGAGGTCATGGAGGTCGTGAAGATCAAGGGCAAGCGCCAGCGCCCCGCGGCCGTCCTCGAGATCCTCCGCAAAGAGCAGACGCTCCCCCTCGCCGAGCTCAAGCAGCCGCTCGCGGATCGCATCACCGACAAGCTCGACAAGTCTCCGTTCTGATTCACGACGCTTCGCGATAGCCCCTCGCCTCGACCGTTGTATGGTCCCGCGCGATGGCCCTCCATCTGCCTCCGCGCCTCGTTCACCTCTACGGGCGCATCTTCACGCGCGGCAACATCGTCGCGGTGCTCTTCACGCTCGCGGCGGTGGCGGCCGTCTTCGTCGCGACCATCGACTTCGTGCGGAGAGATCGCCAAGACGCTGCGGATCAGCTCGAATCCGAGCGGCTCCGCCGCGTGCAGGAGACCGCGAAGCTGCTCGCGGACGACCTCAACGCCGTGCGCACCGACCTCGCCGTGGTGGGCGGGCTCGTGCGCCTCGAGCCCTCGGCGCGCGATCGGCACCTCTCGACGCTGCTCGCCATCATCGACGCGTACAAACACGCGCGCATTTACGAAGATCCCAAGGCGCCCGAGATCGCCGCGGGGAACGTGAGCAAGGGCCTCGAGCGCACGCTCGACGTGGTCATGAGCGACCTCGCCCGCCGCGCGCTCAATGAGCCCGCGGGCAACGTGCACGTGAGCCCGCCCGTGGGCGGCGAAGGCTCGTTTTATCGGGTGTTCGCGGTCGCCGCCGAGAAGGGCGCGCCGGACGACCGCCCGGTCGTGGTCGCCGTGCTCGTCGACACCGAGCCGCTCTTCCGCAAGCTCGGGCCCATCACCGAGTCGGGCGTGCGCTTCCTGCTCTTCGGCTTCGACGGCCGGACCATCCCCGTCACGCCGCCCGTCATCGACGAGCGCGTGATGGCGCACGATCGCGGGCGCGAGAAGCTCGAGCACCTGGGCGGGCTCGTCGACAACATGCGCTCAGGCAAGGTCGGCATCGCGTGGTTCAGCGAGGACGAGAGCGCGCGGCTCGGCTTCGAGCGCGGCCGTATGGTCGCGACGTACGCGCCGATCGAGCTCATCCGCAGCACGCAGGGCCCGTGGTCGATCGCGATGCTGAGCCCCACGGCGCACCTGCGCGTCCGTGACAACGCGGTGATCCAGCGCTTCTTCGTCGCGGGGGCCGCGATCTGCCTCTTGATCATCGGCTTCGGCGTGTACGTCGTCGTGGTCACGCGGCGCATCTCGTCCGAATACTTGAAGGCAGAGCGCGAGCACTCCGCCCGGCTCACCGAGCTGCTCGAGAAGACCGAGGAGGCGAAGGCGGCGGAGTCCGCGGCCAAAGAGGCGGCCGAGGCGGCGAACAAAGCGAAGAGCGAGTTCGTGGCGAACGTGAGCCACGAGATCCGCACGCCGATGAACGGCATCATCGGCATGACCAACCTCGCGCTCGGCACGAACCTCACGCGCGAGCAGCGCGACTACCTCGAGATGGTCAAGCAGTCGGGCGAGTCGCTGCTCGGCTTGATCAACGACATCCTCGATTTCTCCAAGGTCGAGGCCGGAAAGTTCGATCTCGAAGAGGCCCCGCTCAGCCTCGATCACGTGATCTCGGACACGCTCAAGGGGCTCGCGTACGCCGCGCACAACAAGGGTCTCGAGCTCGTCTACCACGTCGACGAGGACGTCCCCGACGCGCTCCTCGGCGACCCGCTCAGGCTCGGCCAGATCCTCGTCAACTTGGTGGGCAACGCGATCAAGTTCACCAAGGAGGGCGAGGTCTCGGTGCGCGCGTCGATCGAGCGCGGCGAGCTGGAGCCCGCGAGCGGGGGCCGCGAGCAGGTGAAGATCCACCTGCGCGTCACCGACACCGGCATCGGGATCCCCGCCGAGAAGGTCGCGCTCATCTTCGAGCCCTTCAAGCAAGCCGACGGATCGACCACGCGGCGCTACGGCGGAACGGGCCTCGGCCTCGCGCTCTGCGCGCGGCTCGCCGCGATGATGGGCGGGCAGATCTGGGTCGAGAGCAAGCCCGCGCAGGGCAGCACGTTCCACGTCACGTTCGTGTGCGCGGTCGACGAGAGCCCCGCCGACGAGGTCACCGCCGCGCCCGATCTCCACGGCCTCTCCGTGCTCGTCGTCGACTGCAACACCACGCGGAGCGGGATCCTGGGCAAGCTCCTCGGGTCGTGGGGGATGACGCCCTCGTTCGAGAACGACGCGGACGAGGTCGTCGACCTCATCGAGCGCAAAGAGCGCGAGGGCGATTCGTTCGACGTGCTCTTGATCGACGCGATGCTCCCCGAGAAGACGGGCATCGAGCTCGCCGAGGAGATCCGGCGAGAGACGTCGCTCACGAGCCCCATCGTGATGATGATGACCTCGATCACGAAGCGCCCGGACAGCGATCTGTGCGAGCGGCTCAACATCATCGAATACGTGACGAAGCCCATCCGCCCGGTGCACTTGCAGTCGGCCTTGGCGATGGCGGTCGGCCGCTCGTCGCACGGGATCCGGCTCTCGCGGCTGCCCGACGACGCGCCGCGGAGGCCGCGCGGCAAGCTCGCGATCTTGGTGGCCGAGGACAACCCGGTGAACCAAGCCCTCGCGGTGAAGCTGCTCGAGCGCGAGGGGCACACGCCGACCGTGGTCGCGACGGGGCGCGCGGCGATCGACGCGCTCCACGAGCGGGCGTTCGATCTGGTGCTGATGGACGTGCAGATGCCCGAGATGGACGGCCTCGAGGCGATCGCGTTCATCCGCGCCGAGGAGCGCAAGCAGAAGAGCGCGCGCCAGCCCATCGTCGCGATGACGGCCTACACGATGCGCGGCGATCGCGAGCGCTTCCTGGAGGCGGGCTTCGACGGCTACGTGAAGAAGCCGATCGACATCGCCGAGCTCTTCGAAGCGATCGACGGCGCGCTCGGGCTCCGCGACGGCGATCCGATCTCGCCGAGCGAGGTGATGCCGAGCGATCCTTCGGCGAGCGTCCCCGCGCCGGACGCGCCTTCGCCCGACGACGTGTTCTCGGTCGAGAAGGGCCTCGCGCAGACCGGCGGCGACGAGGAGCTGCTCCACGAGCTCATCACCGTGCTCTTCGCCGAGATCGACGGCTGGCGCAAATCCCTCCGCGACGCGGTCAAATCGCGCGATCCATCGCGCGTGAAGATCGCGGCGCACACGCTGAAGGGCGCGCTCGCGAGCTCGGGCGCGGTGGGGGTGACCCCGCTCGCGGCGACGATCGAGCGGATGGGCCGCGAGGAGAACCTCGCCGGCGTCGACGTCGCGCTCGCAGCGCTGGAGCGCGGGCTCGACGTGCTCCTGCCCGTGCTCGACAAGTATCAAAAGCGCTGAGGCGCGGCGCGCGCTCGCGGCGCCGCGCCTCGTCGCGGGGTCGGTCAATCCGCGGAGAACAGGCCCGCGGCCACCCGCGCCTGCATCTTCGCGACGTCCTTGCCGGGGGTGATGGAGACGCTGTGGATGATGCCGCCACGGAACACGGAGGACTCTGGAGCGAAGTCTTTCACGATCGCGTCAGCGCTGTCGTATCCGACGCAGAGGCCGTCACCACACAAGGTGAATTTACCCACTTGCGCCTTGCCGAGCTTTTGGTCGACCTGTTGCTCGGAGCCGCTCGGCAACGCCGTGACGTTGAGGAAGAAGTTGCCGTCTGACTGGTACACTTGCTGGCTCTGCGCAGCCTTGTCGAACCGGACGGAGACTTTGTGGTGCCCGGCCGCGATCGGCCAGGAGAGCCTGGTCTCATCGGTACCGATGCCCAGGAAGTTATACACGTAATAGAGCCTCCCCTCTTTGACGAACAGGGTGTGACCCCCGAAGCGCGATCCGTGCGCGAAGATGGTCCCGTGGCTATCCGCGGTGAGATCGACGTCGGCGTCGATGGTGAACGAGCAGCCACGTACGTTGGCGGCGACGCTCTCCGGCACGGGCGAAGCGCCGGGATAATACACGTAGACGTCGCGCGGCAGCTCCTCCGTGGGCCGATAGACGGTGAGCTGCTCCGTGGCGCTGCGATCATCGAGCGGGAGCACCCAGTTCGCCTCTGCCTCCTCGAACCAGGCTTCAACCATGTTCACCAGCCTGGGGTAATGTTGACGTTCGTTTCCCAGGTTGTTCATCTCGGCGGGATCCTCGTCCACGTGGTAGAGCTCCCACTCGTCCTGCTCGAAGTGGCCGTGCCCGCTCAGCGGGGTGTGGCGGCAAACGGCCTTCCAACCGTCCTCCCAGATCGCGCGGGTGCCGAGCATGGCGTAATATTGGCGCTTCTTCGTGGTCTTTGCGGTGGGGTTCTCGAAGGTGTAACGCATCGAGACGCCGGAGAGCGGGACTTGAGCCGCCCCCTTGTAGACAGAAGGCATCTGCAGCCCACAGATGTCGAGGATGGTGGGGACGATGTCAGTCGCGTGGTGGTACTGATTACGGACGCCGCCCCGCTCCGCTACGGGGATGTCCTTATACGCGATGACGAGCGGATCGCAGGTTCCGCCGGAGTACTGCGAGTAGCGTTTGAACATCTTGAAAGGCGTCGAGGTGGCCATCGCCCAGCCGGTGGGGAAGTGCTCGTACGTCTCCGGGCCGCCGAACTTTGGGAGGAGCTTGAGGTTCTCGGCGTCCGACTCGGGATAACCGTTGAAGAACTTGTTCTCGTTCACCGTGCCGATCGGGCTGCCCTCGCCCGATGCGCCGTTGTCGGCGGCGAAGATGATCACCGTGTTGTCGAGCTGGCCTGTCTGCTCCAGGTAGTCGAGGATGCGGCCGATTTGCGCGTCGGTGTACTCCGAAAACGCAGCGTACACCGCCATCAGCTTCGCAAAGACCTCTTTCTTCGTGAGGGGGAGATTCGCGTCCCAGGGGATGACCTCATCGTCCGGGTTGGCGATGGGGAGGGGGTCTGCTCCCTCTTCGGTTGGAGCGTGCATGATGCCCGCGAGCGGGTTGATGGGGGAAGGATCGGTGAAGTCCTTCGGCAAGACATCCTTCTCCTTCATGCGCTCGATGGCCCAGATCCGGTACGCCTCGTAGCCCTCTTTGAAGTTGAAATACTCGTTCGTGGTCTGATTGTCGTTCCAGTATTTCTCGATGTACTCCTGCGGGGCTTGGTGCGGAGCGTGGTTGGCGCCCGGGCAGAACCACATGTACCAGGGCTTCGACGGGTGGCTGGCCTTCTGGTCCTTGAGCATCTGGATCGCTTTGTCGGCGAGGTCCTTGGAGAGATGATAACCCTCTCCTTCGAAGCCGGGGGTGTGCCCCTCGGGCAGCTCGACGAAGTGGTTGTCCTCGACCAGATCGGGATACCACTGGTTGGTCTCCCCGCCGATGAAGCCGTAGAAGCGGTCGAACCCTTTGGCGAGCGGCCATTGGCTGCGCGTCGATCCCGCGGCGATGTCCGTCTCGGGGACGTTGTGGTTCTTGCCCACCCAGAAGGTGCTGTACCCGTTCTCTTGAAGGATCTGCCCGATCGTGGCGCACGAGTCGGGGATGCGCGCGTGTTGGCCGGGGAAGCCGTTGGCGCCCTCGGTGATGCTGGCGCAACCATTGAGATGGTGGTTGCGGCCCGTGAGGAGCATGCTGCGCGTGGGCGAGCAGAGCGCCGCGGTGTGCCACTGGGTGTAGCGGAGGCCTTTGTCCGCGATCTTCTGGAGCGTCGGCATGTTGATGCCGCCCCCGAACGGCGACCAGGCCGCGAGGCCGGTGTCGTCGTAGAGGACGAAGAAGATGTTGGGCGACCCCTCCTTTGCCTTGGGAGGCATGTAAGGGTCCCAATCAGGCGTCGAGTCCCGGACGTCCAGCGCGATGACCCCATTGAACTCACCGGACTTGGTGCTCCTCGCTCCCTTTCCGATGGCCTTGTCGGGCTGTTTATCTTTGCTACGAACGGACATGGTTTTCCTCGTTCTCTTTCTGTTGTTGTGGTTGCCTCATGGGCTTCATGCGCATGATCTCGTCGGCGAACCTGCCGCGGCGGAGCAGGCCGGCCATGGCCTGCATGGAAGGCGCGATGTGCGTGAAGAAGGCTCGGTACCCCGCGCAGAGGTAGTTGAGCCCCTCCTCGCCGTCGGGCGTCTTGATGAAGCGGTTACGCGGGCACTCGCCGTAACACGCGAAGAGGACCGGGCACTCCTTGCAATACCGCGGCAGCGTGTCGCTCTTACTCTGCCCGAAGCGCGCCTGCTTCTCCGAGCTGACCAGCGTCTTTAACGGGGTCTCCTTGATGTTGCCGAGCAGGTGCTCGGGCTCCACGTAGTGATCGCAGGAGTAGACGTCGCCGTTGTGCTCCATCGCCAAAGCGCCGCCGCAGGTCGGCGAGACGATGCAGGCGTTGTGCTGGCCGAGGAAGCTCCCGAGCGCGACGTCGAAGGTGATGACGTAGACGGTGCCCACGTCGCGCGTCACCCACTCATCGAAGATGGTGATGAGGAATTTGCCAAAGGCATCAGCGTTCACGGTGCGCCGCGTGACCAGGCTCCCCTCTTGCTTGTAGAGCGGGCGATCGGTGCCCCGCAGGCCGCTCCAGCCCTGATCGGCGAGGGGCAGCGTCACGTGCGTGGCGCGCTCGACGATGGGGATGAGCTGAATGTAGCGGGCGCCGAGCTCGTCGCGGAAGAAGCGATACACCTCGAGCGGGTGATCCGCGTTCGCCGCGTGAACGGTGCAAAGGACGTTGACGTCGACGCCGTGCGCGCGGAGGATCGCCCACGCGCGCATCACGTCGTCGAAGCTGCCTTTGCCCTTCTTGTCGATGCGATACGCGTCGTGCAGCGCGCGCGGGCCGTCGATGCTCAGGCCCACGAGGTAGTTGTGCTCCTTGAAGAAGGCCGCCCACGCGTCGTCGATCAAGGTGCCGTTGGTCTGGATCGTGTGTTGGATGGAGCGGTGATGAGGCTTGCGGTGCTTCTCGGCGAGGGCCACCGAGCGCTTGTAAAACTCGATCCCTCGCAACATCGGCTCGCCCCCCTGCCACGCGATCTCCACGGTCGGCCCCGACGACGCGAGCCTTTGCGCGATGTACGCCTCCAGCGTCTCCTCGCTCATGAGCGGGCTCTCGCGCTCTTCGTAGAGGTTCTCTTTGGAGAGGAAGAAGCAATATTTACAGCTCAGGTTGCAGGCCGCCCCAGCGGGCTTGGCGAGGAGATGGTAATCGGGCATGATGGCCTATTGCTGCCTTTCCGCGCGCGGAGCAGGTCACGCCGAGCGCCGCGCGAGAGGCGCGAGCCCTCAGGGGCGCGCGCCCCGCCAAACGCGTTGCCCCCCACGGGCAACCCACGCTCGTTCGCGCACCCAGCTCGAACCTATCGCAACGGGCCGTTGGAGCCGATCCAGGTTGCGACACCGCGGCTATCGACTTTGCGACATGCGCCTTCGAGCGCGCGGCCTCTCCCGCCGAAGCAAGGGGGTTTGCGACACGGAGGCTATCGGATTTGCGACAACTACCGCGTCGCGTGCTGTAGCGTCTGCGAGGGGGCCTCACCAAAACGACGGCGGTATTCGCGGCTGAATTCGCCCGGATGGCTGAAGCCGGACGCGTAGAGGATTTGGGTGACCGTCATCCCAGGCGTGGCCGCGCGGAGGCGCCGGTGAGCCAGGTCCAAGCGCTGCTCCTTGAGAAACTCCCGGAGGGTCTGGCCGCGGGCCGACTTGAACGCCCGCTCCAGCGAGCGGAGGCCGATGCCCATCTGCTTCGCCACCTCGGCGATGGTGATCGGCTCCGTGGCGCGGGCCGCCAGGATCTCCGCGGCGTCGCGCACGGCGCGTACGTTGACGCTGGGCGCGCGCTGATGGAGGCGCTCAGACACGGTATTCGGCTGCCCTAGGAGGAGCGCGCCGCAGAGCGCCTCTCGGAGGTGCGCCATCACGTGCGGCGATCCGAGGGGTGAGCTGGACCGGTCGCTGGCATCGACGAAGATCTTCACCAGCCGGATGAGGTCAACGCCGAGCTCGCTCCGCAGATCGATGGTGGCGTCGAAGCGCAGCGCCTTGGTCACCGGCGCCCCCACGAGGGCCGCCGCGTGCGAGGCGAGCGTGTCCGCGTCGATGAGGATGTTGCACGACTCCATCCTCCCCTTCGAACGCCCCAAAAAATCCTCCCCGGCGTTCAAGATGCCAGCCGAACGATCGGAGACGACCTCGACCCGCTGCTTGCCGCTCATGAGCTCGATGGCGCCGTTCGACACGAGCGAAAGCCCAAAGTGGGTGGGATTGCCGGTCACGCTCACCGCCCCTGCGTAGGAGCGCCCGCGGATCAACGTCGTCGCGGTTCTGGCGTTGAGCTTCCAATCCCAGTCGAACCGGCCCGCGTCGCGCTGGATATCAATGCGCGACGCGCGGTAGAGCCCCGAAAAGAGGGCGCTCGCCTGGTCGGCGTCGTCGTAGCGGACCGCGCGATCAAGGGTCCCGGGGGGAAGAGCTGCTTCAGGAGGCTTGCTAGACATTGGACGGAGTGAGCGGCGGCACGACCGGGCCGTGCAATGCCGCATGAAGCAAATCCGCCGGTGCCACGGCGTCGTGAGACAGACGGCAACTCACCATGATAACGCGATCGCGCGATTTCCTCACGAATTTCGGCTTCCGTCCTCGGCGTTACGAACGCCGATGGCCGACGTTCGTCAAAAACGAGCTTGGTTGAAATACCGCGCTTCGGTTCAACCGATGCTCGATGAGGGCGATTGGCCGCCTCCCTACCTATCGAAGCGCTTCACCATGGTGATGACGTTGCCGCTCTCGTTGTGCGTGACCTCATCCATGAACATGCGGATGAGCAGGAGCCCCCGGCCGCTCTCGCGATCGAGCTCGGCGGGGTCGTTCGGGTCGGGGAGCGCGTCCACGTTGAAGCCCGGGCCCTCGTCCTGGATGACGTACGTGACGTCGTCGCGCGTCTCGCGCGCGGTGACGTGGACCTTGCGCGCGTCGTAAGGCGCCTCCCTGCGGCGCGCGGCGATGAGATCGTCGTACGCCTTGCCGCTGCCCTCGCGCAGCGCCGACGAGACCTCCAAGTTACCGTGGATGATCGCGTTGGCGAGCGCCTCGCGGAGCGCGACGCCGATCTGGAGGAGCAGCGTCTCGTCGCACGATCGAAGGCGCGTGAGGTTCGACTGGAGGAAGCCCGCGACGGACGCGAGCAGGCTCACGTCGTTGGCGAGCGTGAGGCGCGTCTCGGTGTACGCGAGGCTCTCGATGACGCGCGCCTCGTCGCGCTTCGCGCGCGCGAGCTCGACCACCGTGATGACCGTGTCGCCGAGATCCTTGGCGAGATGGCTCTTGGGCACGTAGCTCGCGGCGCCGCTCTGCAGCGCCTTGACCGCGATCTCCTCGCTGCCGTGCGCGGTCATCAAGATCACGGGCACGTTGGGGTGCGCGCCGCGCATCTCGCGGACGAGCGTGAGGCCGTCCATCTCGGGCATCTGCAGATCGGTCACGACCACGTCGATGCCGCCTTTGGCGATCATCTCGAGCGCCGTGACGCCGTTGTCCGCGAAGACGATCGCGAGGCCCGCGTGCTTCTTCAAGAGGCCGCCCGCGCGTACGCGATCCATCGCGTTGTCGTCGACCACGAGCACGGTGATCACGGGCGGGGCATCGGGCATGTCGCTGCGGAGGATCGTCTTTGTTCGTCGCGAGGTCGATCGTTTTTTGTGCTCGTGTATAGTCGCCGCGTGCCTCGTCCCAAGACGGCGGATCATCTCGACTGGAAACGGCCAGGCCTCACGCCGTGGGGTCGCCGCGTCGTGCGCGCGGTGTGCGAGGCCCTCTTCGCCGACGAGGACGACGAAGGGCGGCTCGTCCCAGGCTCCGCTGCGGCATGTGATCGCGCGGTCGCGTGGCTCGACGACGCGCTCGGCCGGGGGAGCACGGATCTCCGCCGCGGCTTCTTCGTGCTCACGATCGCCATGGAGCTCGCGCCGCTCTTCGTCATCGGCGCGCTCAGCCGCGCGAGCCGCCTCTCGCTCGCCGATCGCGTCCGGTACCTCTCGGGCCTCGAAAATAGCTCGATCGGGTGGCTCTCCCTGTTGCTCGTCGCGTTCAAGGTGCCGCTCTCGATCCCCGCCTTCGAAGAGGGCGACGAGCTCAGCTCGACGGGCTTCGACAGGCCGAGCACCACCTCGCGCCGCGTCCTCCCCATCGAGGCGCGATCGTGAGCGGCGAGATCCCCTCGCCCGATCCCATCGCGCACGGGCGCCTCTTCGCGCGCGGCTTCGAGGAGACGTGCGACGTCGTCGTGGTCGGCTCGGGCGCGGGCGGCTCGGTCGTCGCCGCGACGCTCGCCGAGGCGGGCAAGCGCGTCGTCGTGATCGAAGAGGGCCCGTATTACAAGCCCGACGAGTACCAGTCGTTCACGCCGAGCCAATCGCTGCGCAGGCTCTTCCGCGAGTCGGGGATGCTCACCGCGTTCGGCGTGGGCGAGACGCCGCTCATCTCGATCACGCTCGGGCGCGCGGTCGGCGGCTCGTCGCTGCTCACGGGCGCGGTGTGCTTCCGCATCCCCTCCGAGGTGCACGCCACGTGGGCCGAGGAGCACGGGCTCGACGCGCTCTCGGAGCGCGCGCTCGAGCCTTGTTACGACGAGGTCGAGCGGCACATGCACGTGCGCGAGGTGCCCGAGGCGATGCGCTCGGAGTCGACGCGCAGGTTCGTCGAAGGCGCCAAGAAGCTCGGCATCGGCATGCGCCCCATCCGCCGCAACACGGGCGACGCGTGCGAGGGCAACGCGCGCTGCAACTTCACGTGCCCCGCGGGCGCGAAGCGATCGGTCGACGTCTCGTATTTGCCGCGCGCGATCGCGAACGGCGCGCGCGTCGTGTCGGACGCGCTCTCGGAGCGGGTGATCGTCGAGCACGGGCGCGCGGTGGGCGTCGAGGGGCGCCTCCTCGGCGGCGAGCACGGCGCGCCTTCGCACCGCTTCCGCGTGCGCGCGCCCGTGGTGGTGATCGCGTGCGGGACGTTGCACACGCCGCTCCTCTTGGCGGCGACGGGCCTCCGCGATCCGAGCGGATCGCTCGGGCGAAACGTGACGCTGCACCCGGCGGCGCGCATCGTGGCCAAGCACGAGGACCGCATCAACGGCTGGGACGGCGCGCTCCAATCGGCGTACTCCGACGATTTCGCGAGCGACGGCATCAAGCTCGTGGGCGCGTATTCGGCGGTCAACGTGCTCGCGTCGGGGCTGCCGGGCGTGGGGCCCGAGCTGCGGCGCCGCGTGCGCGAGACGCCGTATCACGCGGTGTTCGGCGGCATGGTGCACGACGAGGGCGGCGGCGTCGTGCGCGCCGGCGGCTCGCGCGAGCCGATCGTCACGTACGCGATGGCGCCGCGCGACTTGGTCCGGCTCAAGAAGGCGATGAGCCTGCTCTGCCAGATGGCGATCGCGAGCGGCGCGGTGGAGGTCTATCCGCCCATCTTCGGCCTCGCCCCCATCAAGACGATGGATCAAGCGCGCGCGCTCGAGCACCTCCGCATCGACGCGCGCCGCATCGAGTGCATGGCCTTTCACCCGCTCGGCAGCGCGCGCGCGGCGAACGATCCGCGCCGCGGCGTGGTCGATCCGTGGGGCCAGTCGTACGAGCTGCCCGGGCTCTTCGTGGCCGACGGCTCGATCCTCCCCACGAGCATCGGCGTCAACTCGCAGGTCCCGATCATGACGGTGGCGACGCACGTGGCGCGCGCGCTCTGCGATCGATTCCCCAAGCTCCGCGCCGCGAGCGAGCGCGCGGGCAAGGTGGGGATTCAGCTCGGTTGAGAGAGCGGGAGCGGGGCGACGACTTTTGATACGATGCGAGCTTCATGTCGCGTTGGGGTATCTTGAGCTTGCTCGCGCTCGCTGCGTGCGGTCGCCCGTACGAGGGAAAGGCGCCGCCCGCCGATGCGCACAGCGCCGACGGCTGGACCGCGGATTTGGACCTCGCCCCCCCTCCCCCGCCGCCCTCGTCCGCGGCGCCCCCGCGTGAACCGCCGGGGAGGGACTTTACGAGCGAGGCGAAGATCCTTTATCGCGTGGTCGCGTGCGCGGGCGAGATGCCTTTGCCCGCGGGGCTCGACGCGAAGATCATCGACGAGCACTGCCGCGCCATGAAGGCGGCGATCACGACCTATCAGACCCAATACGTGGCGAAGATGGCGCCTTTCCTCGCGTCGGTCGTGCCGTCGTGGGCGCCGCGCACGGTGGTTTATCCCTTCAGCGGAGGAGACCTGATGACGGCGCTCCTCACGTATCCGACCGCCGCGGAGATCACGACCGTGTCGCTGGAGCTCGCGGGCGATCCGCGCCGGATCGCGGGGCTCTCGCCCGACGCGCTCCAAAGGAGCCTCGCGTCCGTGCGGCGCGAGGTGTTCGAGCTCCTGCTCGGCGAGGAGTACAGCCGGAGCGAGACGCTCAAACGGACGCAGCGCGGGGACATCCCCGGTGAGCTGTCGATGTTCTTGGTGGGGCTCGCGGCGCACGGGTACGCGCCCGTGTCGATGCGTTATTTCCGGCTCGCGCAGGACGGTTCCATTCGCTACGTCACCGACGCGGACATCGAGGCGTTTTGGGGGCGCATCGCGGAGCACCGCAAGCAAACGTGGACGCCGCCGGACTTCTCCGAGGCGTTCGCCAACGTCGAGATCCGTTATCAGAAGGCAGGCTCCACCGACGAGCCGCGGGTCCACCGGCACGTCGCGCAGAACCTGGCCGACGATCCGCTCGGCAAGAGCGAGCTGCTCCTGCACCTGATGAAGAAGGGCCGTATCGCGGGCATGACCAAGGCCGCGAGCTACCTGCTCTGGCAAGATGCCTTTTCGCTCATGCGGGGTTACCTCGCCAAGAACGTCGCCTTCATGATCTCGGACTCGACGGGGATCCCGCCGGCCTTCGCGGCGCCCGAGGGCCTCACCCAAGAGACGTACGGCGCCTTCAAGGGCTCTCTCTTGCGCGCGAGCGGCGCGCACAACGCCGATCTTCGAGCGCTTTGGGCCGCGCAGCCCAAACGGGAGCTGCCCGCCCGGTATGGATATTTGGACTCCGCGCGGCAACCTCATTTGATCGTCACCAAGCGGGTCTCGGCGACGCCGCCGCCCGCGCCGTGAGCGCCTCATGACGCCCTCCTCCACATTGGGCCGGATCGCCCTCGGGGTCGCGGGGAGCGGGGCCATCGCCTTGTTCGCGTGGCGGAGGGGGTCGCTCGCGCCGTCGGGCGCGTGGGCCGCGCTCGGGCTCGGGACGTTGATCACGCTCGGCGGGGGCGCGGCGTGGTTTGGTGTCTTGGTCGCGTTCTTCGCGACGTCGACGCTGCTCGGCAAGGTGGGCAAGCGGCGTAAAGAGGCCGTCAAAAAGGAGTTCTCCAAAGGGGACACGAGGGACGTTTGGCAGGCGCTCGCCAACGGCGGTGTGGCCGCGCTCGCGGCCGGAGGAGCGTGGTTGTCGCCATCTCCCTTGTGGGCAGGCGCGTTTTTAGGGGCGATGGCGACGGCCAATGGGGACACGTGGGCGACCGAGCTCGGCGTGCTGTCGAGGAGAGAGCCTCTCTCGCTCGTGCGGCTCACGCGTGTTCCGCGCGGCACGTCGGGCGCCGTCTCGGGCCTCGGGATGGCGGCGACCATGGCCGGCGCGCTCGTCGTGGGTTTGGTGGCCGCCGTGGCGCCGGGGAGCTTCTCGATGGGATCTCTTCGTATCGTGGCCATCGCGGTCGCCTCGGGGACGCTCGGCGCGCTCGCCGACAGCCTGCTCGGCGCCACGTTGCAAGCGGGGTATTGGTGTGACGGGTGCGGCAAAGACTGTGAGGCCGAGGTGCACCATTGTGGCCGGCAAACCAAGCTCGCGCGCGGCCTCGGGTGGCTCGACAACGATGGGGTGAACGCGCTCGCGACCTTGGCGGGAGCGGGGGTTGGGGCGGCGCTCGCGGGATCTTGGTCTCAATAAATGGGGCTCGCGACGTTACGACCCCATAACAGGGCGGCGAGCGTGGTAAGCTCCCGCCGATGGAGTCGAACCCGCGCGGACACGTGTCAGGCGATGCGCCCATGAGCGAGCCCTTGGTAAAGCTCTCGACCCCGCGCTTGGATCTCGTCGCCACCACGGCGGATCACCTGCGCATCGAGCTCGATTCACCCCATCTCCTCGGCGAGGCGCTCTTTGCCGAGGTGCCTTTGGGCTGGCCGCCCGGGCTCTACGATCACGACGCCATGCGCTTCTTCTTGGCCCAAACGCTCGCCGCCGGCGAGGCCGCTTTGGGCTGGCTCGGGTGGTACATGATCCGGCGCACGACCGATCACGAAGGTGCCTTGTTGGTCGGCTCGGCCGGCTACTTCGGCCCTCCCGCCGCCGATGGCATCGTCGAGATCGGGTATTCCGTCGTCGAGGAGGCGCGCGGCAAAGGGTACGCCGCGGAGGCGGCGGGCGCCCTCACCCAAAGGGCCCTCGCGTGGCCCGGCGTGACCCAGGTGGTGGCCGAGGCCAAGGCCGACAACTACGCCTCTCACAAGGTGCTCTTGCGCTGCGGCTTCACGCAAACGGGCGCAGGCCGCGAGCCCGACACGCTGCGCTTCGCGTGCTGGAAACGCATCTCGTGATCAACGCCTCATCGCACCACGATGACCTCACCGAACGGGGGCGCCTCGCGGACCTCGTGCGGGACGACCCATAAGACCGTGAGATGGGAGAGCCCCGCCGCGCTCGGAAACCGCCCGTCGAGGTCGGTCAGGTAAACGACCATGAACCGCTCGCCCAGCTCTTTGGACTCGCGCGCGAGCGCCTGCAGCGCAGGCCCATAGTGCGTGCCTCCCCGGCCGGTGATCACGATTGGTTGAAAATAAAGCTCCGCGGCAGACACGGTGACGTCGCTCGTGACCTCGGCGTCCGCTTGGAGGAGCCGAATCTCGTCAAACCCCTCAGCCGTGGCCGACGCCGCGAGCGCCCCCAAGAAGCGGCTGAGCAAGGCCGTGTCAATCGAGGCTGACGTGTCAACCACGCTCACGAGCCTCCCCGCCGGGACAACCCTCCTGCCCGGCATGCTCACCACATCCGGCCACTCGCCGCTCGGCCCGACGAGCGCCGACATCCGCCGCGACGGCCGCAAAAAGGTCCTCCCCGATCGGCTGAGCGTCGCGATCGCGCGCTGGAGCACCGCGTGAAAGCTCGGCGGCGGCTCGATCGTCGCGCGGACCAGCTCCTCGATCCACGCGGGCGCCTCGCCGAACGTCTTGCCCCCCGAGGCGAGCTCCTCTTCGAGCGCCGCGGCGAGGCGCATCTTCCACGCGAGCTCGCGCGATCGCATCTCCATCTGGCTCGGCTCGTCCGAGGCGTCGGGATCGTCGGGCGCATCGTCGTCGGGCTCGGGATCGCCGTCGCCCCCCCCGCCCTTGTCGCCGCTGCCGTCGTCGTCTCCCGTGTCGCTGTCCTGCCGCGTGAATTGGCCGGCGGGCGGCGCGTCACCGCGCGGCGGAGGATCGGTGATGTCGCACCACAGATCGTCGGGCCTCGCGCCCTCGGGCAAACACGCGAACACCTCCTCGGCGCTCGCGCCGGGCGGGAGATCCACCGCGACGTCGCGCAGATCAGCGCCCGATCCGAGCCCCGCCGCGCGGAGGAGCGGCTCGACCGCGAGGTCGTGCGCCGCGTTCCAGCGGAGCGGCTCGCGGTGCGCGCGACGCGCGAACGCGCCGAGCGCCGCGTGGAGCGCGAGATGCGCGAGGCGCGCGCAGAGCGAAGGGAACCGCAGCTCCAAGACCACGAGCGGATTGACGCGCAGCCGATCGTCGGCCGAGAGCCGAAACGCCGGCACCATCAGCGTGGGCTCGACGGTGAGCGCGCGCGCGAGCACGCCGAAGAAAGGTTTCTCCTTGAGCAGCCACACCCGCGCCGCCGCGATCTTGTCGACCGCCTGCGCGCCCGCCGCCTTGGGATCCGCGTAGAGCTGCCGCTCGGCCGTCGTTTGGATCGACGCGACCGCATCGGTGCGGGCGCGCTCCTTCACGGCGTCGCGCCGCGCGCGTAGCGGCCGAGCTTGAGCACGTCGACGAGCACCTGCGAGCCCTCGCTGCGGATGCGATCGTCGAACGCGGCGAGCGCCTTGGTGCGCGATCGCCGCGCGAACGCCGCGTCGACGGCCCACACCGCGACCTCCTTCGAGACGGCGCCGAGCTTGTTCACGACGCGCGCCGCGAGCTCGCCTTCGGCCGAAGCGTCCGATCCGAGCCGCGCGAGGCAGCTCGCGCCGAGGAAATAAATGAGCTCGGGATCTTTGGGCACCGCCGCGCGCCCCTCGGCGATCGCTTCGAGCGACGGCGCCTCGATCGCGCGCTTGGCGAACGCGGTCCACTCCGCCCCCGCGCGGTCCCCCACGGATCCCGCCGCGATCGCGGCCCACAGGCGATCGTGCACGCTCCCGATCGCGTCCGAGAGCATGTGCCACGCGCGCGGCGTGGGGTACGCGGGCGTCGCGTCGCTCGGCGGCAGCTCGAACAAGCGATCGGGCCGCGCGCGGATGAACGCGAGCACGAGCGGATGAACGCCGTTCTGCGCGCCCCACGCGAGGAACGCCTCAGGATCGGCGGTGAGCGCGACGTGGATCATCCGGTTCGCGAGCGCGGTCGCCATCGGCCGCACGAGCGCGCGATCTTCGACGCGGTTGCCCGCGCCCACCACGCGCGATCCGACGGGCAAATGATAGTCGCCGAGCCTGCGATCGAGGATGAGCGAATAAAACGCCTTTTGAACGTCGGGCACCGCGCTGTTCAGCTCGTCGATGAACAACAGGAACGGCTCCGATCGGAGGACGGCGCGCGGCGGGCAAAACTCGGTGACGAAGCGATCTTCGTTCGCGGATGCAACATCGCTCCCCTGCGCGAGCGCGCGCACGCGCGGGACGCCGATGAGATCTTCGGGCGCGATCTGCGTGCCGAGCAGCGTCACGCACGGCAGATCGAGGAGCGCGGCGGCCTCGCCCACGATCGCGCTCTTGCCGATGCCAGGCGGGCCCCAGATGAACGGCGTGCGATCGGCGGGCAGCGTGATGAGCAGCTCGGTCAGCTCGGGCGGGGTGAGCGTGATCATCGATCAACCCTGCCGCTCGTCGCGCATGCCGCCGACCGCGCGGTACGCGCGCGCCATCGCTCCGGCGAGCGCCGCGCGACCGCGAGGCGACTGCGCGTGGACCGCGTCGAGCCGCCCCGGGCTCCGCTGTTCCATGAGCGCCATCGCGTCGCTCACGCACGCGGGGAACACCGGGGTCGACGACGCGAGGCTGTCGAGCGCGCTCGCGATGAGCGTCGGGCCGCGCTCGCGATCGAGCTTCTCCAAGAGCAGCCACACCGCGAACGCGCTCGGCCGCGCGGTGCGCTGCGCGTTCGCCCACGCGAGGATCGGCCGCGCGGCGTCCGCGCCTTCGATCGCGGCGCGCGCGTCCGTGCCCACGGCGAGGTTCACGCCGTCGTCCACCACCTGCCTCCCGATCTCGATCCTACGCGCCACCTCGGCGGCCGTGAGATGCCCCACCGCGAGCGCGATCGACAGCTCCAGCTCGGACAACAAACGCTCGGTCCACCCTTCGATCCGCGCCGATCGCGCGCGCGACTCGGCCTGCGCCGCCGTGAGCGCGCCCGCGTGTTGCCGGAGCACGCGCGCGAGCTTGCCGCCCGAGAGCCTGCCCTTCCACTGAGGCATCGCGGAGAGCACGTAGCGCACGCGCCGCGCGTCGAGCGCCGCCGCCGCGAGCGCGGCGCGCGGCGAGACGTTCGCGCGGAGCGACGTCGTGAGCACCACGCGCTCCAGCACGTCGAGCGATCGCTGCGAAGGATCGAGATCGATCTCGTCGTCCGGCAGATCGTCGGCGCGCTTCTTGGGGCGCGCGACCCGCGACGCGAGATCGACGATCGTCGCGTCGGGCACCGAGGCGTCGGACCACGCGATCGTCAGCAGCGCGGGCGGCACCTCCTCGCTGCTCGCCTGCTTCGCGAGCGCAGGGATGAGCGTCGCGTCGAGCGCAGCGGCGCGGCCCAGCACCATCCGATCCCCCGCGATCGCGCGACGGCCCAAATCTTCGGAGAGCCTCGCGCGATCGACCGCCTCGCACCGCGTGAGCCCCTCGGCCGCCCACACCGCGAGCCTGGCCTTGCCGGTGAGCCTCCCCTCGGACGACGCCGAGCGGCTGAGCGCCTTCACCGCGTCGTACACGAGCTCGATGACCTCGGCCTCGCCCTCCGCTTCGCTCACGTCCCCCGCGCTCGCGGGCCGGAGAGCGAGGCCCGCGGCGAGGCTCATCGCGCGGCGCGACGACGGGCCTTGATCGAGGATGCGATCGAGCAGCGGGCCGAGCTCGCCCCGCGGCAGCACCTTCGCCGCGATGAGCGCGCCTTCATCGTCGAGATCGGCGGCGCTCCCCGCGAGCGCGCGCGTCACGTCGGGCGCGAGCACGCCGCCGCTCGTCATCGCGCGGAGCGCCGCGGCGAAGCGCGCCGACTCCGTCACGAAGGCAGCGCCGGCCTCGGCCGCGGGATCGCCGTGCGCGGTGAGCGGCGAGGACGCCCGCGCGCGCACCTCGGGCGCGCTGTCCTCGTGCGCGAGGCGCTCGCGCTCGGCCGCCGCGAAGCGGTTGGCTGCGATCGCGCGCCGCACGCGCCGCGATCGATCGCGGCTCAACATCGCGAGGAGCGACGCGTCGCGCGCGAGCCTCGCCGCGGCCTCGCGCCGCAACGTGCGATCGGAGCGCGCCCACTCTTCCATCACGAGCGGCGGCACGTTCTCGTGATCGATGAGCGGCAGCCAAAGACGATCGTGCACCGACGACGCCGAAGGCCAGTCGATCGCGAGCGCGATCGCGGACACCGTCGCGCGCGGGTGCACCGCGGCGGCGAGCACGAAGAAGGGATCGCGCGGGTGGCGCGCGAGCACGTGATCGCGCACGTCGCCGTGGCCGTTCGGGTGCGCGACGAGCAGCCGCTCGAGCTCCATCAGCGGCGGCTCCTCGCCCTCCGGCGCCTCGGCGGAGAGGCCCAGCTCCGCGCCTTCGCGCTCGATCCGCGCGGCGATCGCGCGGAGGGCGTCCGCGCCGAGCGACGGGCTCCGCGCGAGCGCCAAGAGATCCGACAGCTCACCCTCTTCGGCGAGCGCGACGTTGAGGGCGGGGGCGTTCTTCTCGGGAGCGCGGGAGAGACGTTCGATGCTGGCGCGATCGAGCATGGACAACGTCCGTTATAGCCGAGCGCGGCGCTCCTCTCGCGCCAAACGCGCGCGCCGCCCGGCGCGAAAAGCCGTGTAGGATTGCGGGCTGCCATGCCGCGACAATCGCTCGTCCTCCTCGCGTCGCTCACGCTCACGGCGTGCGGAGGCGCCCCTCAGGAGCCTGCGCAGGCCGCTCCTCCGACCGCATCGCCCAGCGCGAACGCCCCCGCCGCGAGCGCGGCGCCGCCGTCGGGTGACAAGGTCGAGCGGTGCCTCGCGATGGCCACGGCCAAGCGCGCCCGCGGGAGCGGCGAGCCCGCGAAGGTGACGGTCAAGCACGTGCTCGTCAAATACAAGGGCGCGAAGAACGCGGCGCCCGAGGTGACGCGCACGCGCGCCGAGGCGTGCCTCCGCGCGATGGAGGCGCTCGAAAAGATGCGCGGCGGCGCGGATTGGGACGAGGTCGTGAAGACCTACAGCGACGAAGCAGGCGCGGCCACGCGCGGCGGATCCATCGGCTCCGTCGAGCGCGGCGACGTCGCGAAGCCCTTCGGTGACGCGGCGTTCGAGCTCTCGCTCAACCAAATGAGCGAGGTCGTCGAGACCGAGTTCGGCTTTCACCTCATCCTGCGCACGCAGTAGCGGCGCGGTCGCGCGCTCACTCGCTCGCTTCGAGGAGGAGCAGCGCGCTCATCGCGCTCCACAAATAGTTGGGCTCGCTGTCGTTGCGCGGAGACGCGTCGTCGGGATCGTACAGCTCGCGGAACTGGTGCGAGCGCGCGAGCTCGAGCGTGATGGCCTCGTGCGCGCGGAGCGCGATGGCGCGCGCCAAATCGCGCTCGCCGTACGCGTAGAGCCCGCGCGTGATGAGGAGCTGCCACGGCACCCACACGGGGCCGTTCCAGCGGCAGCAGCTCGTCGCCCCGGGATCGTACGAGGGATCGCTCGCCGAGAGCCCCGGCACGCCGTACGCGCGGAAGAAGCGCGAGGGATCCGCGAGGTGCGCGAGCAGCTTCGCCCGCCGATCGTCGGGCACGATCCCGGCCCACAAAGGCAGCAGGCCCGCGATCTCCATACGCTTGAGATCGCCTTGCTTCGCGTACGAGAACGACTCTCCGTCGCGCGTCACGTGGTAATAAAAGCCCGTCTCGTCGTCCCACA
The DNA here is from genome assembly GCA_964437785.1 of uncultured Polyangiaceae bacterium. GTDB lineage: Bacteria > Myxococcota_A > Polyangia > Polyangiales > Polyangiaceae > CAYTJL01. Next base: position 7,087 of record CAYTJL010000016.1, on the reverse strand, counting down.
TGATCGCGTTCATGCGATCGGCGCGGGCGTTCGAAGCGTCGCGGAACGCCTGCGCTTCAGCCGCTTCGCCGAGCGCGTCGGCCATGGCGGCGAGCGAGCGCGCCTCGACCACGAGCATCGCGTTGAGGTCCACCGCTTCGAGCAGCTCGGGCGGCGCGACCTCCTCCCAAACCACGTTGTGGAGATCGCGCAGCGACTCCGTCACGGCGAAGCCCCCCCACTCCGCGAGCCCGTCCTGATCGACGTCGCGGTGCTCGCTCCAGAACGCGTAGAGCTTCTTGCCCGCGGCGTACGCGTCCGCCAAAAAGGCTTGATCCGCCGAGGATTGGAAGATCTCCCACGCCACGAACGAGAAGAGCGGCGCGGCCGCTGTGCCCGCGTCGGTGCGATCGATCACGGGCCCGACGCTGTATGGCAAGTAGCCGTCCGGCTCGATGCGATCGATGAACACGCGGTGCGACGCGACCGCGAGATCGGGGCGCATCTTCGCGAGCGCGAGCATCGCGAGGCTCTCGTGGACGTTCTGGCCGAGCCTCGCGAACCACCACGTGGGCTCGCGCGAGAACACGTAGTAGTCGTGGCCGAGCTTGCCCTCCTTGGGCATCATCACCTGATCGAGCAGCGTGAAGGCGGACCGATACGCGAGCGCGTCGCGCCGATCGAGGCCGTGGAGCTTGGGCGCCGCGTCGAGCCTCGCCATGCCTTCGCGCAGGCGCACGGCGATGTCCTGCTCCGACGCGAGCGCGATCTCGCTCGGCAGATCCGCGGCGGAGGCGGCGTCGACCACCGCGCGCTCGATGCGCACGCGCGCGCTGCCGCGCGCAGGCACGAGGCGATCGGCGCGGAGGGCGATCACCTCGGCGTCGGCGGGCGGGCTCGGGAGCTCGCTCAAGAGCAGGGCCGCGTCGTTCGCTTTGTCGGAGCACGCCGCGAGCCCGAGCGGCGCCGGCGCCGGGCCGTCGGTGACGAGCGCGTCGGCGGCGTCGATCGTGAACGTGCCCGGACCGAAGATCGCGAGGAGGGGATCGGGCTCGGCGTGGTGCCTCGCGGTGATCCCGGAGGGCGCGCGCGCGACGCTCGTGAACGCGCCTCCGCAGCGGCGCAGCCACGGCATCACGGACACGTCGCGATCGACGCGCGCGGCGTTCTCGATCCACACCTCGATGGACGCGGCGCGCGACGTCGACACGAGCAGGCGCAGCTCAGCGGTCAGCTCATAGCCGAGATCGAGCCGGATCACCGCGCCGTCGCTCGTCGTGTGGTCGATGCGCGAGGGCGCGGCGAGATCGAATTCCGAGGTGTAGATGTATCCATCGACCTCGAACGCGATCCCGAGATCGCCCGACGTGTCGGTCGCGAACGAGGCGACGCCGGCCTCGTCCCACGTGAGCGTGTAGCCCTCGTCGACGAGGTAGCGCGTGCGCTCACGCGCGGCCGCGAACGTGAGAAGGATCGGATCCGCGGCGCTCGCGCCGAGCGGATCACCGAGATCGAGAGGTGGTATTGGGGAGCCTTGGCCGACCTCGCAGCCGGCGCCGGCTGCGAGGAAGGCGAGCGATGTGAGGAGCGCGAAGGCTCGAGATCCCCACATCGCCGCGGCGTTCACTCACCCGAGCAGGTGATGAAGAGCACGGAGCCCGGAGCTTGGTTGCCCTCGCCGACGAAGCGGATCTTGCGCTTCTCGTTGTCGGGGCAGCTCGCGACGAGCTCGACGTTGCCCGTGGGCGGGTTGGTCGTCCCGTCGAGGTAGCACCAGCCGTTCACGTTTTGGTTGTTGAACGTCGGCGGATCGGACAGGTCGCACTGGCACGCGGAGAGCTCGCTCGTGATCGCGCAGCTCGTGTCGGTCTGGCCCGAGAGCTGGGTGATCTCGCAGAAGCAATCGAGGCTCGACGCCTTGGCTTGCTCGACGACGTTGTCGGCCTTGAGCGCCTCGGTGTGGCCGAGCGCCGCGTCGACCGGTTGGCGAGCGGTGAGGGTCTTGCAGAAGTCATCGCACTTGCCGCCGGAGAGCTCGCCGTTGTTGCCGGCGTTCGCGCCGCCGGTCGCGCGGCCTTCGAGGATCAGGCACGAGACCTTGCCGTCCTTGTCGGGCGTGAGGGTGCGCGGCAGGCACTGCCCGCCGAGCGCGGTCTTGAGGCGCTCGATGATGGCGCCGACGGCGGGGCGGTAACCGTAGTCATCCGCGCCGGCGTTGGTGATCTGCGAGGGGCACGCCGAAGCGACGATGCCGCGATCTTGAACCGACTTGAGCACCGAGAGCTCGCGGATGCCGGGGTACGCCTTGGCGCGCTTCTGAAGCGTGCGGCCGCTCGCGCCGTTGTCGTCGCAGAGCGGGTTGTCGTTCTGCGGATCCGAGCAATCGCACGAGATGACGCCCTGCGAGCAGTCGCGGTACTGGTTCGGGAGCAGCTCGAAGATGCACGCGTATTGAAGGTCGTCCTTCTTGATCTGCACGCCGTTCTGCGTGCCGACCGTGTACTCGTGGCCGTTGATGCCGTCCGGGCCGCCGAGGGTCTGCGCCGGAGGCGCGAGCGTGTCGCCCGTGATCGGGTTCGTGCCCGAGCGAGGATCGGTGCTCTCGATCATGTGCGGATCGAGCGCGGCCTTGTAATTGGCCGGATCGCCGAGGATGTAGTCCCAGCCCGTGGCGCCCTTGTCGTCGGTCTTGGAGAGCTCGGAGTAATCCTTGAAGCCGCCCTTCGCGAGGTTCGTGGGATCGCGCGCGATGTCCTGCCAGGGCACGCCGACGATGCCGGCGAGGAACACCAGGTTGCCGGCCGGATCACGCGTGGTCGCGATGTCGTCCGCCGGGTTCAGGTCCACGAAGAGCGGGTTGTCGACGAGGTTGCCCTCGCGGTCCGGCACCTTCGCCGAGCGGATCGCCGTGGTGTAGCGATCGATCGGGTAGAGGAAGTCGATGCCGAAGCGCCGCTTCTGATCCCAGCAGCGGAGGTTCGCGTCGTCGGTCTGATCGGTGTGCGTGCCGCAGTTCGGATCCGTGGGGCACGTGCCCGGATCCTGGCCGCACGACTTGCAGCACGGATCGTTGGGGTTGGTCGCGCACTCGGAGCGCGCCTTGGGCAAGAAGAAGTTCTTGCCCGGGTTGTTCGGGTCACGCTGCTGCGCCGCGAAGTAGAACTGCCCGTACTCCTTGGTCGAGCAGTCGTTCTCGTCGGTGACCATGATGATCGCGACGAGCGAGTCGGGGCGGAGGAAGTCGACGCGCTGCTGGAGCAGGATCGTGTCCGTGCCCTCGGGGACGGCCTTGCCCGTCGCCGCGCTGATGGTCGCGTACGGCGTCGGATCGACGAGGAAGCGGTACCACGACTCGAGCTGTGACTCGTAACCGCAGCCGATCTGCCCTGCGCCGAGCACGAGGTCGCCGATGGTCTTGCCGAAGTTGACCGAGTCGCTCTCGCCCGCCGGCTTCAGCTTGCCCTTGGGATCCCACGCGAGGAACCCGAGGTTCTGGTACGTCGGCACGATGCCGCCCGCGCACGGATCTTTGCGCGTCACGAGCTGGCCGTGATCGTTGTTCGACGTGTTGGTGGCGCCGCCCGCGCACGTCTGCGTCTCGGTGTTCGGACAGGAGTCCGCGCCGTGGCCGCCGATGCTCGACGTGATCACGCCGACGTGGATGTCGAACACCGGGTTGAACTCGCGCTTCGCGCCCGCGGGGCACGGGTCGGTCGAGTTCGCCGGCTGCTGCTGCGTCGGCAGGCTGGTGGCCGTGTCGATGCACCTCGGGTTGACGAGGCGGTTCACGAGATCGGGGATGGCGAGCGCGAGGATCTGCTGCTTGTCCGCCATCGATCGGGAGTTGTCGATGTTGAGGAGCAGATCGATCTTGTCGACGGCGCTCTGCGTGAGCTTCTCGACGATCGTGGACGTCGTACGGGGCTCGACGGTATCGATCGGCCGGTTCAAGCACCCGCCCATCGATCCAGCCACCGTCAACGCCGCTGCTGCCGACGCAAGCTGAAGAGCTCGGGCTACGGCGGGACGCGGGGTAGCGGGAAGCTTTTGACCCTTCATCGTCTTTTGGTCCTTTCGAGCGGGCGAGGTCACCGACCCATGTCGCCCGGCCCCCCGCGCGCTGCGCGGGGAAAAGAATCATTCGGGGGGATGATACTCGATTGAGGGGAAGCCTCGGCGTCTCAAATCGAGGGCTCCTCCCAAAAAAACAAACCTTCGGCCACGCGCGGCAAGAACGAGGCCCGGTAGGCCTTTGTCCGGGCTCGTTCGTTTCCATCGGGCTTCCATCGCGCTTCCATGGAGCCCGTGAGGGGGCTTGGCCAACCTGGTTGACAGCCCCCTGCCCGGCCGATGCCAACCCACGACCCTCTTGGTTCGAGCCTCGAACTAGTGTCCTCTCCTTCGCGTCATGATGCGCGTGGCCGTCGCGATCGCCCCCGAGGTGCGCCAGCTCCTTCGCGAAGATCCGAGCGAGCTCGGCTCGGCGCTCGCCGAGTACCACGACGAGGACATCGCCGATTTGATGGAGCTGCTCGGCGAGGACGAGGCCGCGCAGATCTTGAGGGCGCTCGAGGCCAAGGACGCCGCGACGATCTTCGAGCGCCTCGACGAGGACACGCAGGAGGCGATGGTCGAGCAGCTCGGCGTCGAGCAGATCGCGCCGATCGTCTCCGAGATGGCCGCCGACGATCGGACCGACCTCATCGAGGCGCTGCCCGAGGACATGGGCGACACGCTCATGATGACCCTCACCAAGGTCGCGCCCGAGGCCGCGGCCGAGGTCGAGGAGCTGAAGCAGTGGCCCGAGGACAGCGCGGGCGGCCTCATGACGACGGACTACGTCTCCGTGCCGCAGCACCTCAAGGTCGCCGACGTGATCGAGCGGATCCGCGAGGTCGGCAGCGACGCCGAGATGGTCTACTACGTGTACGTCGTGAGCGACTCGCACCGCCTGCTCGGCGTCGCGTCGCTGCGCGATCTGCTCCTCGCGTCGCCGAGCACGAAGCTCTCGGAGGTGATGACCGAGAACGTATTTTCGGTCGCGCCCGAGACCGATCAAGAAGAGGTCGCGCGCGCGATGGCGAAGTACGACTTCGCCGCGCTGCCCGTGCTCCGCGCCGATCGCAAGCTGCTCGGCGTGATCACGGTCGACGACGTGATGGACGTGCTCACGCAGGAGCAGACCGAGGACGTGCAGCGCCTCGGCGCCGTCGCGCCCATCGAGGACAGCTATTTTCAGACGGGGTTTTGGACCTTCATCAAGAAGCGCGGGCCGTGGCTCGCCGTGCTCTTCGTGGGCGAGATCTTCACGGGCAACGCGCTCCGCCACTACGACAAGGTCATCGAGGCCGTCGCCAAGCTGAGCTTCTACGTGCCGCTGCTCATCTCGGCGGGCGGCAACTCGGGCTCGCAGTCCGCGTCGCTCATCATCCGCGGGCTCGCGGTCGGCGACATCAAGTCGAGCGACTGGAGCCGCGTGTTCGTCCGCGAGCTCGGCCAAGGGCTGGTGCTCGGGCTCATGCTCGCGGTGATCGGGATGGTGCGCGTCGCGATGTGGCGCGACGGCACGGGGTTCATGTTCACCGTCGGCGCGACGCTCGTCGTGATCCCGCTCATGGGCTGCACGGTGGGCGCGATGCTGCCGATCTTGCTGAAGCGCATTGGCCTCGATCCCGCGACGAGCTCGACGCCCTTCATCGCGACCTTGATCGACGTGCTCGGGATCATCGTGTACTTCAACGTCGCGCAGTTCTTCTTGGCGAGCGTGATCGCGGCGCACATGCCCGCGCATTGACGGGACACGCGCGACAGCGCTGCGGAGCACCTCTCGCTTGACGCGCGACGTGTGAAGGTGGAACAAGCGCGCCGGAGGCAGGAGATGGCCGAAGGGTTGAATCGTGTGATGCTGCTCGGGAACCTGGGGGCTGACCCGGAGCTGCGGTTCACGCAGGGGGGTCAGGCCGTGCTCAACATCCGGCTGGCCACGACCGAGTCGTACCTCGACAAAGACAAGGTCCGCAAAGAGCGCACCGATTGGCACAGCGTCGTCGTGTGGGGCAAGCGCGGCGAAGGGCTCGCGAAGGTGCTCGCCAAGGGCTCCTCGATCTTCGTCGAAGGATCGATCCGCACGTCGAGCTACGAAGATCGCGACGGCAACAAGCGCTACAAAACCGAGATCATCGCGAACAACGTGCTGCTCACGGGCAGCGGCCGCGGTCGCGGCGCCGCGGGCGCCGAAGAGGGCGGCGGCTACGCGGATGGCGGCGGCTACGGTGGTGGCGGTGGCTACGGCGGCGGCGGTGGTGGCGGCGAGCGTCGCGCGCCCGAAGGCGGCGGCTACGGTCGCGAGGGTTACGGGCGCGGCGGCGGCGCTCCGCAACAACAACGGCGCGCGCCGCAGCAGGCGCCCGCGGCCGATCCCGGCCCCCCGCCGGACGACATCGATCCCGGCTACGGGTCGGGCAGCGACGACGATATCCCGTTTTGATCGGCCTCCGCCCCAACCCCTCGACGTATCTGTCCGAAATCGCTTAGCCTGGGCACGGCATGAAGGCGTGTCCGAGCTGCGGATGGATGCTCAAAGATACCGACCCGGTCTGCAACATGTGCGGGACCTCGGTGGGAGGTGGCGGCGCGCCTCCTCCACCACCGATGGCGTCGGGTGGTGCTCCTCCGCCTCCGCCTGTCATGCAGAGCGGAGGCGCTTATGCGCCGCCGGGACCGCCGGGAATGGTGGGGGGCTATCCCGCTCGTCCGCCGCCGATGCAGGGTGGATTCGGCGGTGGTCCGCCTCCCCCGCCCGTGCAAGGTGGGTTCGGCGGCGCTCCGCCTCCTCCGCCCGTGCAAGGTGGGTTCAGCAGCGGCGGCTTCGGCGGCGGCGCTCCGCCTGCTCCTTCGGGAGAGTCGTTGTCTCCGTGGGCGCGCGCTGCCGCGCCCGCCGCCCCGGCCGCGCCTGCCGCGCCTTCACCCAACGTCCCCGCAGCGGCGGGCGGGCCTCCTCCGCCTCCTCCCGCGCCCATCGCGATGGTGCCCGGCGGGCCTCCGCCTCCCGCCGCGGTGAGCTTCGGCGGCGCGCCCGGCGGTGGTCTCGCGCCGCCGCCGCCCGTGC
>CAYTJL010000015.1:68132-70080 GCA_964437785.1 uncultured Polyangiaceae bacterium | reverse complement strand
GGGGGCGCGCCGGCGTCTTTGGGGGCCCCGGCGTCGTGAGGCGCTCCGGCGTCTTTGGGAGCGCCGGCGTCGTTGGGAGCACCCGCGTCGCTCGGCGCCCCGCCGTCTTTGGGAGCGCCGGCATCATTGGGTGATCCGGCGTCGGCCGGCGCGCCGGCGTCTTTGGGCCACACGCGCACAGGGGCTTGGCTCGGCGCGGTCCGCGTGAGCGCCAATTGCACAGGGGCGATGGGCGCCTCGGCGAGCTTGACGCACCCTACGATCTTGCTCCCCTCGCGCACGAACGTTTGCGGAGGGGCCTCGATCCGCGCGAACGAGACGACCAAACGATCGTCCTTGAGCTCGGCGTAAAGAGGCTTGTTGTCGAGGGTCCGCCACGTGCTCTCACAGGTGGTGCGCGACCGGACGCGATCGTACGAGGTGCCTTTGGGCGGGAGCGGGCGCAGCCTCGCCGCCACCCGGAAGCCTTTGGTGTCGCCCGCGGTCACGCGGAGCGTGAAGTGGACGTCGCCGGCCACGTACCCCTGCGCGGTGAGGTCGTCGGGCTCGCGCACGCGCAGCTCCATGGCCCTTCCGTTCAACACAGCATCGTAGTGCGTGCCCGACTCACTCCACCACTCACCCGCGAGCGCGCGGAGCTCGTCGGTGACGACAGACCCTGTGTCGGCCGCCGAAGCGGACGGCGACGCCGAAGGAGGGGTGTTGGGATCGCCCTTGGGCGGCCCGATCCAGCCGAGCGCATACGCGCCTCCGAGCGCGCCGCCCGTGGCCACGAGCGCCATGACACCTGCGATGGCGAGCGTCTTTCCCATGCCCCCGGAGGGCGGCGCCTTGGGCGGCTCCGGCGCGGGCAACCCCGCGATCACGGGCACGGGAGCGGGCGTTACGACAGCCGGTAAAGGAGCGGGCGTAGCGACGATAGGCAAAGGCGCTGGCGTCGTCGCCTCCATCATCGTCGCGCCTTTGGGCGCAAACGCAGGTGCCCCCGCGGGGGGCGCGAGGGGCGCGCCCGTCGGATTGGCGGAGACCAACATCGAGGATCGAATCGAGGTGCCTTGTGGGAGGAGCGCCTCAATCGCGGCGCGCATCTCGGCGGCGGTCGCGTAACGCGTGTCGGGATCGGGCGTGAGCGCGCGATCGACGATCGCCGCGACCTCGGGCGCGACCCACGGAGCGAGATCGTGGACGGGCCTTGGGCGCGTGGTGTTGAGCGCGACGACGAGGTCCGCGACGCTCTCGGCGTGATCGAACGGCGCGCGCCCCGCGAGCGCTTGATAGAGCACCACGCCGAGCGACCAAAGGTCGGTGCGGTGATCGACCCGCTTTTGGCCGCGCGTCTGCTCGGGCGACATGTAGCGTGGTGAGCCGAGCAGCGAGCCCACGGCCGTGAGCTTTTGAGAGCCCTCCTCGCCGAGCGCCTTGGCGATGCCGAAGTCGACGATCTTGACGCGCAGCTCGCCGCCGTCGCGCTCGGTGAGGAAGAGGTTCGCGGGCTTGATGTCGCGGTGGATGATGCCGCTCGCGTGCGCTTTTTCGAGGCCCAAACACGCCTGCGCGCCGATGCGCAGCGCGAGGTCGGCGGGGACCGGGCCGAGCCTCTCGAAGAGATGCTCCAAGTCCTCGCCGACCAAAAACTCCATGGCGATGAACGGCGCGCCGCTCGCCTCGTCGCGGCCCACGTCGAGCACCTGCGCGATGTGCTCCGACTCGATGGCGCCCGCCGCGCGCGCCTCACGCTCGAAGCGCGCGACGAGATCCCCTTTTTGCGAGAGGTCCGCCGCGATGACCTTGACCGCGACCCGGCGGCCCGTGCCCGTGTGACGAGCCTCGTAGACCGCGCCCATGCCCCCTTCCCCGAGGAGCCGGACGATAGCGTATTTGCCGCCGAGCGTGGTTCCGATCACAGCCGTTCGGGGAGGCTATCCCAACACCGAGGGCCGCGTAAAGC
>CAYTJL010000015.1:34240-68032 GCA_964437785.1 uncultured Polyangiaceae bacterium | reverse complement strand
GTTCCGATCACAGCCGTTCGGGGAGGCTATCCCAACACCGAGGGCCGCGTAAAGCAGCGCGCTTCGAAGCTCAATGGCGCGTGATGAAAATAGCCTCCACCGAAGCGCTCACCGCGGTGTAGAGGTGGAGCCTCACCTCCACCTCTTGCGCCTCGGTCAACGTCAGCTCCACCGACGCCGTGCCTTGCGCGAAATCTTCGGCCGTGAGGCTCGCGGAGGCGTCCTCCCCAAAGTGCACCTCGGCCCAAATCCTCGCTTCGAGCGGCAGGGCGCCCGCCTGGGCCACGAGGCCTTGAACGCCCAAGGTGTAGCTGCCCGGCGCGAGCCGCACCGAGGGCCCTTTCACCAGATACCCGGAGGAGCACTCCATATCGGAGCTGCACGCCCACGTATCGTTTGGACCGCTGTGACCGGTCGGGTGCTCGACGCTCGGATCGGCGGCGGCGATGAGCACCGTGCCGGGCGCGCAACGGGTCATGTCGTCGGCCGCCATCTTGGCTTGAAAATCGTCCTCGAAGACGCTGACAGGGTCCGACGCGCTCACCGTGCAAACGCTCTTGCAGGCGACGCCGCCCACGTCGTTGGCCTCGCCCGGATCACATACGATGTCGGTCGTATAAGGGAGCGCGCAGGTCGCGCAGTCGAGGAAGACCCCTTGGGACTCACCGAGCCTCGCGATCGCGTCTCCGCAGATGGATTGGCACCGTTCGGCCCGCGCCGCGGGCGCGCCGCCGCAGAAGAGCGGCGTCGCGACGCCGGGAGGTGCGTTTGGCCCATCGGCGCAGGGCAGGTAGGCCGCGCAGAGGTCCTCGCAGAACGGGGCCGCTTCGAGGCTGCCGAGCGGGGGCGCGGAGCACCCGAGCGCGAGCGCGACGACGGCGAAGAGAGGCGTCCTCATCATCATCTCTCCCCACCTCATCACGGCAGCTCGCTGAAGCGTTGGAGGATGGTTTGACAGGCCGCGACAGGGCTCATCGCGTCGATCGCCCAGTCGGGGGCCCCATAACGGCCGTCGACCCGCGTCATCTTCAGCGTCCCCGCGTCCTCGTCGACGTGAAACATAGGCAGTGACTTGGCGACCGCGCCCACGCCGAGCGACGCGCCCGCGAGCGTCACGTCCGCGCCGACCACGTTGTAACGCCACGTCGCGCCGGCTTTGCCTCTGACCTCACATGAGCTCGCCACGTCGCCGTGGAGCACGGGTGTGATGCCGAGATCGACGAACGCACGGCCCTGGAGCGTCACCCCGGGAGCGTCGGGAGCGTCGGCGTGGCAAGGCTCTCCGGCCGCCTGCTCGTCGTCCGTGGCGCCGCAGACAGCGATGCTCACGCCCGGATATCCGTCGGCGTCATCGTCGCTGAGCGCGCCGCACGCCACGCACGCGGCCTCGCAAACGGCGGTGTGACCGATGTCCAACGACCCGCACGCGCTGCTCGCTTGATCCCACGACGGCATGGCGTCGGGCGCCGTCGTCGCGCCGATGGTCATCGCAAAGGGCCCTGCGTCGAGCGAGGCCCCGGGGGCGAGGCCCGAGAGCGTGCCCCCGGAGAGCGCGCTCGCGACCGCGGGCAACGCCGCGACGAGCGCGGGTGGAGCGTCGAAGCTCGCTTTGACGAGGCTCTTCGACATGGGATCACACGCGCCGAGCGACGCCTCGACCGTGGGGAAAGCGAGCGAGCACACCGTGGTTTGGACCATGGAGAGCTTGGTTTTGTCGACCTCGTCCTGCGTGACGCTCACCATCATGAGGAGCGTGGCGGCGCTCGCTTGATCGGGGGGACACACGCTGATGACCCCGCCGTCCGCGCCCGTGAGCGACACCGCGAGCTCGACCTTGGCGGCCCAAACCCCGCCGAGCGAGAGCGCCTCCGGGGCGCCGTCACAGGATACACCGTGTCCCCCACCACCGGACGATGAGCTCCCCGATCCGCCGTGCCCGGCGGCCCCTCCCGACCCGGTCACGCTCTCTTGGAAGGGGTCACCAGCGCATCCATACAAGCCAAAAAGAAGCGCCGAAGCGAGGACGTACGCTCCCCTTCGGCGGTCTGCTCGAATTGCCATGGCGCGTATACATAGCGTCTACCTTGTTCGTGTCAAGGCCCCTCCGTGGTAACCTTTGGGGGCGATGCTCAAACGAAGTGTCCACGATGGGGGGACCCGAAGGGGGTCCCCCCAAACCCCCCCGGGCCGCGAGCCTCGCTCGGCGGCGTCTTCTCAAAGCAAAGCGCCGCCCGCCGGCGCCGTCCCAGCCGAGGCGTTGAAGCTCCAGCTCCCGCGCGCGGACATCGTCCGCGCGGCGGTCGACGTGTTCGCCGAGAAGGGCGCGGACGCGACGCGCGTCGAGGATCTGCTCGACGCCGCGGGCGTGGCGCGGCGCACCTTCTACAAGTACTTTCGAAACAAGGACGACGTCCTCTCGGCGGTCTACGAGATGGTGACCCGCGAGCTCGTCGCGCTGATCGAGCGGCACGCCGACACCTCGGATCCGACCGCGGGCATCCGCGCTACACTCGATGTATACCTGGGTTTCCACGCGGCGAACCACACGATCCTCCGCGTGCTCCTGGAGCGCGCGTTTCGATCCGACTCACCGCTCGCGCCGCTCCGCCTCAAGTTTCGTGATCAGCTCGTCGCGGCGCTCGACAAAGTCTGCCGCGGGACCACCGGACAAGCGCTCGATCCGTATGTGTTCATCGCGCTGCTGGCCGGGCTCGAAGGGCTCTCGCTGGAGCTCACGTCATCGACGCCCACGCAGGAGAACCTCGATCGCGCGCGCCGCGTGATGAACGGTCTCTTCGACGCGATCCTGCGCGAAGCCAAGGCGCTGCCCCACGGGAGCGCGCCTTCGTGAGCGATTGAGGAGCGCGCGTCACTCCGTCCAGTCAGCCTCGACCTCGCCGAGCGTGCGGTAGTTCTGATCGACGTAGTCCATCAACTCGAGCCACCACTGCTCGTCCTGCGCGCCGTGCGCCATGGGGCTGTTCGCGTAGAACGTGCCGCGGATGCACTCGGCGAACCCGCTGTTCACCCGGCAACGGCCGTCGACGTAGACCAAGATGGCTTTGGGCAACCGCGTCTCGGTGCCGTCGAGCGGGTTGTTCATCCAGTTGCGCAAGAACGCGATGGCGGCCTCCAGGTCCTCCGGCGTCTGGCCATACCCATGGAGCATGTAGATGACCGGATACCGCACGTGTTGCAGATCGGCGTGCCCGTAGCCCGGAGGCAGCGTGATGCCGACAGGGCCCTTGCGACCGTTCTTGGAGGTGAAATCGATGGTGCAGTTGCCCGTGATCTCGCACTCGGGGACGCCCTGCGCGGGCTTGGTCGCGCTCTCTTGGTGGAGCTTGCGGAGCGACGGATCGCGCCAGCGCGAGCCGATGAAGTAGAGCGCCGCTTGGAGGCGAGAGGCGATCTCGCTGCCCGTGCCCACGTGTTGCCCGCTGCCGTTGTCGATGTCGGCCTTGGTCGGCTCGGGCTTGCCATAACGGAGCATGACCATCCCGGGCATGTCCTCGTAGGCGATGAGCTTGGGATCGAAATACGCGCCGTCGGCGAGGCCGGGGGCGCGGGCGAAGTTGTTCAGATACCCGACGTCGCGCCCGCGCGACTGGAACGTGCCCATGAGGTGCTGCGCGTCCACCGCGAAGTTGAAGAGGTCGCGGAGCCCACCATCGCTCCACACGTCGAGGCGTGAGAGCGCGGTGTCGGTCAGCTCGCCGCCGGGCACCATCCCCGGCGCCACCATCCGCCGTACGATGGAGTGCGGGTCTTGATCCCAAAAGCGCTTGAGCCCGCTCGACGCGGTGAACTTGCCGTCTCCCTCGCCCACGTCATAGCCGTCGCCGGGCTGCTTCCAGCCGTCCGCGGGCTGCTGCGGCGTGTTGGGGACGCCGTCGAGGCCGAAGTCGAAGAACGGCTCTCCCATCTGATAACGATGGTCGCCCTCGGTGCCGCTCGGGTTGTATTGAGGGTTGTAGTCGTCGCCCGCGGGATCTTCGTTGACGCCGGCCTGATACCCCGCCTCGTCGACGCTCGCCTTGCCGTCCTCGCCGACGTCGAGCCACTTCTCGTGGCCCGCGCGGATGATGGGCTCGAGCTCGTCGCGCTTACCATTGTTGTTGTAGTCGACCGCGAGCCCGACCTCGAGCGGATAGCCGTTGCCGCTCGGCGTCCACGTGTTGGCCCACGGGGTGAGCATCGAGTCTTGCGGCGAGCCGTCGCACACGCTGATGACGGGGAAGGTGCCATCGGGGTTGTACTCGTCGTCGTAATACCCCATGAGCGTCGTGGTGTAAGAGCACCGCTCCGTCGGGCAGTTCTGCGCGATCTCCTTCTGTTTGGCCTCGTCCGGGTGCCCGTCGAGCGGATCGACCCACACCGAGCACTCGCCGTTCGGGTGATCGCCGACTTGGCTCTTGGCGTCGGGGAGGATGCCCGCGGGCAGGTTCTCGCCGCCTTTGCTCAGGTTCTCGCCGTTCGGGTTGCCGAACATGATGCCGAGGTCACGGAAGATCTGGATATAGTCACCGCGGTTGAAGCTCCCGCCGTTGCCCGCGCGCGGGTATTCGTACCACCATTGATTGAAGGTCTGCGGGTGCTCGTACGGATCGACGGCCTTGGGCATGAAGGAGCATTTGCCGGGCGGCAGCCCCTCGGGCCCGATGCAGCGCTCGTCGGCTTGGCAATCGGTGTCGGCGTTGCACGACGCGGCTTGGAGCGGGATCTGCGGGAGCGTCGTCCCCGGGGCGATGGCGCGGAAGCCGCCGAGATGGTTGTTCTCGATGTAGTGGAGGAGCCATGTCCAATCCACCGGACCGCCGAGCGGCGCGAGGACGTCGAAGAGGTCGTGATGGCGGACGCCGAAGGTGGCTGTCCCGCCGCCGCCCATCGACACGCCCGTCACCGCGCGGTGCGTGATCCTGCGTTTGCGCGTCATGGTGCCTGCGTCGGCCTTCACCACCGCTTGATACGTGCCGAGCCTCGGCGCCTCGAACGTGAGCTTGTAGCCCGAGCCCGCTTGTTCGATGCGAGGATCGGCGACAGGCACGATGCGCGGCGCGACGAACGAAGGGCCCGAATAGGCGAGCCGGATGTGCCTTTGGCGAGCGCCTTTGGGGAGGAGCGCCGGGTTGATGGGCACCGCGAGCGGGAGATCGCGCGGGAAAGAGCCTGTCTCGGGCCCAAACACCACGGCAGGACCGATGGCGGCGTAGCCGGAAGGAGCGATGTCGGGCGCGCAGTCGATCGACGCGGCGAACGGCTTCACGCTCCAAACAAAGCTGCCTGTGTTGGGCTTGTCCGCGCCGAGCGGCAGCCCGATCGAAGCGCCCGCCGAGTCTTCGAGGGTGTCGCCGCCTTCGAGGAGCGGCGTGCTCACGCCGCCCGCGCAGACCGGCGCCTCCGGCGGCAGGACGTGCACCGTGATGGTGGAGGTCACGTCCGCGGTCGATCCGCTCTGCACCTTCACGAGCGCGTGCGCGGTGATCGTCGCGTCGCCCGTGACCGAGCCCGCGCGCAGCGAGATCGTCACGCTCGAGTGATGGAGCTTGATCGTCCCGTCGGGGGGCGCGGCCACGATCGCCTCGTCGCTCGTCTCGAAGTGAACGGTGTTGGGCTCGCACACGTCGGGATCGACGACGATCTTCACCTCGCGCGTGGCGCACGCGGCCGAGCCCTCCGCGCACGGCGTGAGGAAGATCTCGGCGGGCATCGCGCGCACGCGGATGAGATCGGCGGTCGGCGTGTCGCAGAGCTCGCCCGGCCCGAGGACCTCGCTGCCGCCGGATCCGCCCGATCCGCCCGATCCGCCGGTGCCGATCGTCTCCGACGTGCAGCCGGGCGCCGACGACGTGAGCGCGGCCGCGACCGCACCGAGGAACCACGTGACCCGAGCCGAGAAGAAGCGAGCGCGCATGGGCCGGGAGCATACCCTCATCGCGCTCGAAGCGGCGCTCTTTCGCGCGCGATCGAGCGATGCGCGAAGGCGAGGTCGCGGCCCGCGTCGATCGCGTCTCCCTACGGCGTAGGCGGGGCCGGCGCGACGCCCGACACCGTGCCGACGACCTGCGCGTTCGACGCGCCGACGTCGAACGTGCCGAGCCAATCGCCGTCGATGCTCGTGACGATCGCCTCGTCGTCGACCGCCGCGCTGCACGCCGCGTTGATCGTGAGCTCGCCGAGCGCCCCCTTCGCGAGCGACGCGCCGAGCGCGCCCTCCCAGCGCGCCTCGATGGCCGAGCGGCAGAGGCTCGCGGAGCACGCGGCGTCGCACGATCCAAAGGGCCCGAGCGCCGCGGCGAGGCCCTCGCAGTCGAGCTCGAACGCGATCGCGTCGGGGACGCTCGTCGCTTGTTGCACCGCGCTGAGCGCGCCCTCGATCGCGAGCACGCCGGCGACGCGGCTCGGCTCGAAGAGCATCGTCCCGCCGAAGCTCACGTGATCGGACTTGGCCGTCGCCCACGCGAACCCGCCCTCGCTCGTGACGCCGGCCGCCGCCGCGTCGACGCCCACGATCCGCGTGGCCATGATGAGGACCTGCCCCTGCGACGAGTTGCCGGAGAGATCGATCGCGACCGACGCCGGCGCCTGCGTGAGCCCCAACCACGCCCAATCGAGCACGATCCCGCGGGGATCGACGCCGAGCGAGTCGAGGTGTTGATCCGCGACGACGTCCCAGCCCCCTTCGATGCGCGCGTTCTGGAACGCCGTCAGATCCGACGGAGGCACGAGCGCCTGCATGCCGTTGAGGAGCGCGGCGGCCATGCTCGCGCCCTCGGGGAGGAAGCCGTCGGCGAGCGCCGCCGCCGAGCTCCCGAGGATGTCTTGGTACGAGGGCTCGGCGTCGTCGTACGTGAGCGCGAGCGAGAGCCCCTCCGGGCCGAGCTCGAGCGGTTTGTCGAGCACGAGGACCGGGACGTCGATCGTCTCGTTCGGCGACGAGTGCGTGACGTCGGCGCACCCCCACGCGAAGTGGCCTGATCGCAGCGCGATCGCGAGGATGGGGCCCACCGGGATGCCGTCGATCAAGGGGGTGTCGGCGGACTCGGACACGAGCGCGCCGTTCAAATCGCCGGGCAACAAGCCCGCGATGTCCGAGCAGCTCGCGTGCGTGAGCGCGCTCGCGACCCACGTCTCGACCGCGCGTTCGCCTTGATATTGCGGGATCACGCGCACCGCGCCGAAGCCCTGCTCGCTCACCGAGATCGCGATCTCGGCCGACGACTCGGCCTCCCCCTCGGCGTCGAGGACCGACGCGCGCAGCCGGAACACCGAGGGTTGCGTGGGCGCGTGCATCACGACGCTCGCGTCCTCGCCGCTCACCGCGACGTCATCGCGATCGAGCCACCCGTCGAGCGAATCACCGATGAGCGTAAATCGAAGCCTGTGGTCGCCGGGGGGAGAGACGATCACGCGGATCGCGCGCGCCTCTGCGGGCGTGAGCGTGAGCGTCATCGGCTCGTCGAACTTGACGGTCGCTCGGGCGCCCGGATCGCCGGCGCCCGTCCCGTGCGGCAGCTCGAGCGCGCCGATCGAGCACCCGGGCCCGATCGCGACAGCGATGGCCGAGAGCGACACGAAGAGAGCGGTCGAGAGAGAGCGCATGGTCAAGAGAGCGAAGCGAGCTGCAAGCCTGCACCATGATAGCGCGACGCGGCGATGCCAAGTCGCCAAGATGCCAAGTCGCCAAGTTTAGGTGATCGAAAGAAACGTTGGGGGTAACACCCGAGGTTACCCGATCTGATAGAGTGCTCCTCTTCATTTGGAGGTCCGCTCATGATCTCGTCCCCGCGCGGCGCGCAACCGGTTGATTCATCGCGGGCCGGCGCAGCGATCGCCGACTTCGACGAGCTCGTGGCCCCGAATGACCGCGCGAGCGCGAACCTCTACGCGGGCCTCATCGTCGCCGCGCCCGGCCCCGCGCTCCTCGTCTGGGGACCGGAAGCGCTCTGCCTCGCGTACAACCGATCGTACCGCGCGCTCTCGGGGCTCCGCGTGAACGCGATCGGCAAGCCGCTCTTCCGCGCGCAGCCCGAGATCGAGCGGCCGCTCCGCCTGAAGCTCGATCAGGCCATGACCGGCGCCGGGGTCCCGCTCGACGCGGGGATGTTCGAAGGGCTGGGCGCGGGCCAAGAGTCGGGGTGGCTCCTGCCCGCGCTCGGAGGCGACGGCGTCGTGCGCGGCGCGCTCGCGCTCTTCGTCGATCTCAAGACGTCGATCGATCCGCTGCGGCGCCTGCTCGGCGCGGTGTCCGCGGACATGCGCGATCCGCTCGTCGGGATCCGCGTCGTGTCGGAGCGGCTCGAGCGCACGCCCAAGGTCACGCGCGAGCGCTGCGAGGAGGACATGCAGCGCATCCGCGATCTGGTCGGCAAGGTCGAGCAGCTCGCCGACGACATGAACGCGTACTCGCGGCTCGCGGGCGTGAGCGGCGGCGCGCGCATCGCGCCTCAGCGCGCGGACTTCGGACGGATCGTCCGCGACGTCGGCGAAGCGTGGAACGCGAAGGGCGGCCGTCGCGTCGAGGTGCGCACGACCGAGGCCCTCGGCGCGTGGGACGTCGAGGCGCTGCGGCGCGCGGCGCAGGCCTTGATCGCGAGCGCGGATCGCGCCTCCCCCGAAGGAGCGCTGATCAAGGTCGACGTCGTGTCGAGCCGCGAAGGCGTGATGCTGATCGTCAAGGACAACGGCCTCCCCCTCCGCGAGGACGAGGTCGAGCAGCTCTTCGAGCCCTGGCGGCGCGCGTCGCCGTCGGTCGAGCGCCGGAGAGCGGGCGGGGGCGTCGCGCTCTACCTCGCGCGCGAGCTCGTCCACGCGCACGGGGGCAGGCTCGTGTGCGAGCGGGTCCCCCCGAACGGCTTCGTGATCCGCGCGATCTTCCCGCCGTCTCATCACATCCCGACGCCTCATCCGCCGCCCTCGTCGCACCACAGCACGAGCGCGCACGCGAGCGGTCAGTTCAGAGCCGTGTCGATCCCGGGCGTCGATCGAAGGGGATCCGACAAGCCGATCCACGGCGCGAGCTCGTCGCCTCCGAGCTTCGATCGCGCGGACGTCGAGCCCCCGCCGACGTCGACGCGACGCTCGTGATCAAGGTCGCGCCGCGTTGAGCACGCGCGCGAGCTTGGCCTTGTCCACGTAGCCGGTAACGGTCGTGGTGCGTCCATCCACGTCGACGATCACGATCGACGGGATCCCGGCCACGTCGTAGCGGCTGATGGTCATCTCCACGCCGCTGTCCGTGTCGGTCGCGTCGAGGCGCAACATGACGAACGAGCGCGCCGCGCGACGCACCTCGGGATCCGTCCAGACGTCTCGCTCCATCGCGATGCACGGCGCCGCCCAACCCGCGCGCACGTACACGACGAGCGGCACACGGATCTTCTGCGCGAGCGCGCGCGCTTCGGGATCGCTCTCCATCCACGCGATGGGCGGGGGCTCTTTGAGAGCGCGAGGTTTAGCGGTCGGAGCAGCGACGGGCGGCTCGGGATCGACGGCCATCGGCGCCGGTGCTGGCGCGATGATCACGGGTGGAGGAGATGAGCAAGCGATCGAGGCGGCGCTGGCGATCAGGACCGGGACGAGCCCCGCGATCGATCTCACTTCGCGGAGCAACGCATCGCGCACATGAGATCGCCCGCGGCGCAGCCGCAGTTGCCCTTGGGCTTGCCCGCAGGCGCAGGCGCAGGACCGGGGCCGGGAGCAGGACCAGGGCCGGCCTTGGGAGCGGGGCCGGGCAACTTGCCAGGCACTTTTCCGGGCACCTTCGCGACCGCGACGCTCGGCGCCGCGGACGCGGACGCGGGGGGCGCGGCCGACGCGACCTCGGTCGCGGAGGGCGGCGCCGTGACCGTGGGGGCCGTGGGCGGCGGCTCGACCGCGCTGTTCGCGGTGGCCTGTTGTTTCTCGCCGCCGCCGCGCGCGAGCAGGAACGCGCCGACGATCGCGGCGAGCGCGACGACGGAGCCGACGCCGATGAAGATGGGCGCCTTGCTCTTGGGCGGAGGCATCGACGGCGCGACGACCGGAGGCGCGACGACGGGCGCGGCGACCGGAGGCGCGCCGAGCGGGAACATGCCCATGCCCATGTCGTCGCCGAGGAGGCCCGCGCTCGCCGCAGGCGCGGGCGCCGCGGATGCGCTCGCTGCGAGCGCCTTGAGATCGATGAGGCCGGAGTCCTCACGCGTCTCGCGTTTGACAGGCGCCGACGACGCCGCGGACGCGGCCGACGCGGCCGCGGTCTTTGCGGTGAGCGCGCTCAGCGAGAAGAGCGTCGAGTTCTCTTCGCGCGCGGGCGCGGACGCCGCGGCCACGGGCGCTGCCTTGCCGTTCGAGGAGGGCTGGCTGGGCTTGGGATCGAAGATGTCCGCGCGTCGTTCGGGCTCGCGGCGCGCGGCCTGAGGCGCGGACGCCGCGGCGACCGGGGCGCTCGGACCGGACGAGCTCAGCGCGGAGATGATGGCGTCGACCTGGCTGAGCGGTTGCCAGTCGGCCATCCCATCCGCCCAAATGTACGTCTCGGAGGTGACCACGGAGCTTTGATACGCGCTCACGATCTCCGCGACGGTCATCGACCGCTGATCACCCTCGCCGACGTTCACGAGGTAGCTGCCCGCGGCGGGGGAGGCGTCGGTCGAGACGGACTCGGCGGTCCCGCCTCCGCTCGTCGTGACGCCGCTCGAGTTCACGAGGATCGTCGCGCCGCACTTGCGGCACTTGATCTTGACGGTCTTCCCTTGGACCTTCTCGTCCGAGACTGTGTATTTCGATTGGCAGGACTGACAGGTGATTTTCATGGCGTTCCGGCGCTCTCAGTTTACCTCGATTCCGAGGAGCCTTGCTCCATTCCTGACGATCGATCGCGCAAGAATGTTCTTTTGTCCTTTAATTTTCGGCAAATCGTGAGCGCGCCGGGGCGAGCCCCATGAGACACGCGTAGCCTCGCGCTCCTTGGGCCCGGGTCCGCTCATGCGCACGAAGACGCCGCCTCTTCGAGCGTGACGAAGGCGAAGCCCCGGCCGCGGAGCGCGTCGACCATCGCGCCGAGCGCGTCCGTGCGGCGCGCGAGCGGCGTGCCGAGCTCGGGCTGGCGCGCGGCGAGCGCGTCGAGGCCATCGCCGCGATCGAGGAAGTCCATCGCGTGCAGCTCGATGTTCACGAGCGGCTCGGACGCGCACATCGCCGCGAGCGCCCTCGCGCCGAGCGGGCCCGCGAGCCCGATGGAGGTGCCGATCACCGGCAGGCGCAGGCCCGGCGTCACTTGGATGGGCAGCTCGACGATCGGGCGGCCGCCGCGCGATCGCCACGATCGACCGGGTTTGTAAGGGCGCGACGGCGCCGTGAGCACGAGCGGCGTGTCGAGGATCGATCGCGACGATCGCCCGCGCGCGCGCATCGCCGCCATCGCGAGCGCCTTCGCGGCGTAGTACGGCGGGCACGGGAACACCGACGAGTCGAAGCGGACGCCGAGCGCGATGAGCGCGTCGAGGACCGCGTCGTTGATCGTGTAGCCCGGCGCGCGAAAGCCCACCGGCGCGCGGCCGGTGACGCGCGCGATCGATCGCGATCCGTCCTCGATTTCTCGGGTGATCGTGTCACGGTCGAGCCGCGTGAGATCGTAGCGGTGGTGCTGGGTGTGGTTCTCGACCGGGTGCCCCTCCGCGGCGATCGCGGCGAGCGCCGCCGCGCTCGCGGGCCTCGCGAGGTCCTCACCGACGGCGAAGAACGTGACGGGGATCGCGCTTGCGCGCGCGAACGACGCGATGCGATCGAGCGCGATCGTGTAGGCCGCCTCGGCCTCCTTGGTGGAGAGCGCGGGCCGAGGCAGGCCGTGGATGTCGAAGTAGTGGTGGACCTCGTCGAGATCGACGGAGAGGCTCGCGAGCTTCAAATCAAGTAGCGGCCATCTTCGCGACCTCGGCCGCGAAGTCGTCCTTCTTCTTCTCGATGCCCTCGCCGCGCTCGAAGCGGACGTAGCGGGTGAGCGTGATCGCGCCGCCCGCGGCCTTCTCGGCCTCCTTGCGGAGCTTGTCGACGGTCATGCCCGGCGTGACGACGCTCTCTTGCTCCAAGAGCGAGACCTCGCTGAACCACTTGTTGAGCTTGCCCTCGATCATCTTGGGCCACTGCGCCTCTTTCTGCGCGGTCTTCGGATCCTCCTTGAGCTGCGCGCTGAAGATCTCCTTTTGCTTCTCGATGTGATCGGCGGCGACCTCTTCACGGCGGAGGACGATCGGGCTCATCGCGGCGGCCTGCATCGCGGTGTCGTCGGCGAACTTGAGCGTCGCGCCGTGCGCGGCGACCGCGTCGCTCTCGGTCTCGATCGCGAGCACGACGCCGATCTTGCCGCCGAGGTGCACGTACGCGTGGCAGAGCCCGTGCTTGCCCGCGGGCACCTCCAAGCGCTCCCAGCGGCGCGCGGCGATCTTCTCGCCGATGCGCGCGGAGAGGTCGGTGGCCACGTCGGCGACGGTCTTGCCGTCGAGCGGCTGCGCGGAGATGTCGGCGCCGATCGGCGCCGCCTCGGCCACGGCGAGGACCTTGCCCACGAAGGCCTTGAACTCGTCGCTGCGCGCGGAGAAGTCGGTCTGGATGTTGACCTCGACCACGGTGGCCGCGCGCTTGTCGGATGTGATGCTCGCGCGCACCTCGCCCTCGCTCGCGACCGCGCCCGCCTTCTTGGCGCTCTTGGCGAGGCCCTTCTTGAGGATGATCTCGACGGCCTTCTCCATGTTGCCTTCGGCCTCGGTCAAGGCGCTCTTGCAGTCGGACATGCCGGCTTGGGTTCGCTCACGAAGCTCCTTGATCGACTGCGCATTGATGCCGGACATTGGGTGATCTCTCCTTCGACTTCAGATAGGGAAATGGGCCTCCAGAGGAGGCCCAGGGGTGAAGCCCGGGGGGTTTGGGGGGACCCTTCGGCCTTCCTTGTCGAGCGTGATCGCTGCTCTTAGCACCGGGGGGGTTTGGGGGGACCCCCTTCGGGTCCCCCCATCGTAGACCACGGGGTTTGGGGGGACCCCCTTCGGGTCCCCCCATCGATCACGACGCTTGCGGAGGCTGCTGCGACGAGCGCTGCCCGCCCCTGCCGCGCGGCCCTTGGTAGACGCTGATGTCCTCGCCGCGCGCGCGGCCTTGATCGTTCGACGTGTCGCGACGGCGCTGCGTGCCCTCGATGCACGCGTCGGCGACGCGCGCGGTGATGAGCTTGATGGAGCGGATCGCGTCGTCGTTGCCCGGGATCACGAAGTCGACCAGATCGGGGTCGCAGTTCGTGTCGGTGATGGCGATGACGGGCACGCCGAGCTTGCGCGCCTCGCTCACGCCGATCGACTCTTGATGCGGATCGATCACGAACACGGCGCTCGGGAGCGAGCCCATGCCCTTGAGGCCGCCGAGGTACTTCTCCAGGCGCTCGCGCTCTTTTTCGAGCTTGGAGACCTCCTTCTTGAGCATCTGCTCGTAGGTCCCGTCTTCCTTGTAGCGCTCGAGCGAGCGGAGCCTGTCGAGGCCCTGCTTGATGGTGCGGAAGTTCGTGAGCGTGCCGCCGAGCCAGCGGTTCGTCACGAAGTACATGCCGCAGCGCTTGGCCTCGTCGATGACGATGTCCTGCGCCTGGCGCTTCGTGCCGACGAACAGCACGTGGCCGCCGCGCGAGACCGCGTCGACGATGTAGTCGTGCGCGCGCTTGAAGAGGCGCACCGTCTGATCGAGGTCGATGATGTGGATGCCGTTGCGCGCGCCGTAGATGAACGGCCGCATCTTCGGGTTCCAGCGCTTGGTCTGGTGGCCGAAGTGAACGCCGGCGTCGAGCAGGGAGCGGAGCGGGAGAGGCGGGTCGGAGCCGATGGGCGAGCCCATCACCTCCACGGAGGACATGTCGGTCATTGGAGCGATCCTTTCGGTTGTTTGCCTCCGCTCCTCCCGCGACCAACCCGAGGGCACCGGATCGCAGGAGCCTCGCCCACCGCACGTGGGCAGAGAGGCAAAGGAGCGTGTGGATTCCCCCCGGCCGAGCTTTTGTGCGCAGGCTGGGAGGGGCGGCGCATTTAGCGCTCTCGCCCGTTCGTGTCAACGGAGCCGCGGTTTTGAGCGAAAGCCGGTAGAGTGCGGCGCCGCGCATGATCCACGCCCTCCGCCTCCGCAACTACAAGGCGCTCAGCGACGTCGACCTGGGGCTCTCACCGCTCACCGTGCTCCTCGGGCCCAACGCGTCCGGGCGCACGAGCGTGCTCGAAGCGCTGTCGCTCCTCACGCGGCTCGCGTCAACCGATCCGCGGCGCGCGCTCCGCGGCGTGAACGACGTCGGGCTCCTCGCGAGCCGCGGCGCGCAGGGGGCGTTCGAGGTCGGGATGTCCGGCACGTTCCGCGGCAAGCGCGGCGACCTCGCGATCACGCTCGCGTCGATCGAGGACTACCCGTTCACCGACACGTTCCACGTCGAGGGCGCGTGGGGCGACCGGCGCGCAGCGCTCGACGGCGAGCTGTCGCGCGCCGAGACCGAGGACGACAGCGTCTTCTTGTCGCCGCTCGCGCTCGCGGTGCGGGAGGCGCACGTCTACAGGCTCGATCCGGCGAAGCTCGCGGCGCCCTCGTACAGCGATCTCCGCGTGCCCGAGCTCGGGCCCGACGGCGAGGGCCTCGCCTCGGTGCTCGCCGACATGGCGACCGCGCGGCCCGACGACTTCACGCGCGTGCAAGAGGCGGTGCGCTCGGTCGTGCCGAGCGTGACGCGCGTCCGCCTCGCGCGCGCGAGGATCACGCGGGGCGCGGGCGAGGTGTGGGGGCACGAGATCATCTTCGACACGATCGGCGCGGCGGACCTGCCCGCGCGCTTCTCGGGCGACGCCGCGCTCATCGCGCTCGGCGTGTTCGCGTTGCTGCGGGGCGGCGAGCGCGGGCGCCTCGTGCTGCTCGATCCCGTCGAGCGCGGCCTCTCGCCGCGCGCGTACCCCGCGTTCGCCGCGCAAATTCACGCGTTTTTAGCCGATGATCCGCGCCTCCAGATCGTCGCGGTCTCGGACGCTCCGCTGCTCGTCGATCACCTGGACGCGGAGTCCATTCGCATCCACGCGCGCGGCACCGACGGCGCCGTGCACATCCGGGCCATGGCGCTCCACCCGGACTTCGAGCTCGTGCGGCGCGAGGTCGCCCCCGGCGAGTTTTGGATGAGCGTGGGGGAAGAGTGGATCATGCACGAGAGCGTGCCGTCGCGGATCCCGACGACGATGCCGCCTTTGCCGCGGTAGCCCCGGCCCAAACCACCCTTCGCTCGACGCCTCGGGTGGGGAGGAGGCGGGCCAAACAACCTTCGTTCGGCCCGTGAGGAGAGATGGAGTCAGGGGAAGCAGACGGAGGCGGGGCCGAGAGACTGGCAGGAGTAGCCAGCGCGGCAATCGGCGTTCGTCACGCATTGATCGAAGCAGATGCCGCTGCCATTGCCGAGCCCGATGTCGAGGCAATAGCCGTCCGCCGAGCAGTCGTTGAGCGCGAGATCGCAATATTCGGAGCAATATCCGCCCGTCCAACCAAACTGCGCTTCGGTGATGCAGAACGGGTCTTCGCCGGAGGCTTGGCAGTCCGTCGGCGCGGCGCAGGCGCCGCCGACAGGCGTGCTCCCGGGCGTGCAGGCGGGCGTCCCTTGGCAGCTCGTAGGATCTTGGCAGTCGTAGAGGCCGTCTTGGTCGTCGTCCCAGAGGTTGCCGCAGTCGCTCTCGGGACCAACGATGACGTGGCAGCTCGCGTCGCACGTGACGCCGTCGGGCGGGTCGCAGGTCTCATCGCCGGTGACGACGCCGTCGCCGCACACCGCGCACTCCTGCGCGTAGAAGCAGTCCGGGTCTTGGCAGTCGATGAGGCCATCGTTGTCCTCGTCGGCGCCGCCCGAGCAGACCTCTTGAGCAGGGATGCAGGCCATCTGCTGGCCGACGGAGAGCTGGCAGCCGTAGCCCGGGCGACAATCGCTGTTCGTCGCGCAGGTTTGGAAGCAGATCCCATAACCGTTGCCGAACCCGATGTCGACGCAGGTGCCGTTGCCCGTGCAGTCGTTCGTGGTCAGATCGCAGTGCTCGGAGCAATATCCGCCGCTCCACCCGAACAGCGCCTCGGTGATGCAGAAGGGATCACCGTCGTTGGCTTGGCAATCGGTCGCCTGCGCGCACGCGCCGCCCACCGGCGTGCTCCCGGGCTCGCAGGCGGGGGTGCCTTTGCAGCTCGTCGGGTCTTGGCAGTCCCAAAGACCGTCGAAGTCCTCGTCGAAGAGGTTGTTACAGTCGGTCTCGGGGGGATAGATGATGTGGCAGCTCGCGTCGCACGTGACGCCGTCGGGCGGGTCGCACTGCTCGCCTGCCGACAAGATGCCGTCGCCGCAAACGGGGCAGGCGCCCGCGCCGCAGACGCTCGACACCGCGAGGAGACAGCTACTGTCCCAAGCGCTCGTGCAACAGTGCGGGTCCGCGGCGCAGATCTGCGCGACGCACGGATCACACGTGGGGTCGAGCGGGGCGCCGGGCGTGCAGCGCGGGTGGGCGCAGCCCAAGATGGCAGGGGGGTAATAACAGATGTCGAGCTTGGGGCGCTCGTTCACCTGCGGGTGCTCGCTCGAACGATATTGGGTGAGCCCCGACGCCTGCTCCAAAAGAAGGCCGTTGTTGCCCGCGCTGAGCCAAGAGCCCGCGAGGGCGGTGAGGTCGAACGTGATGAGCGTGGGGCCGCCCTGTTGCGCGGGGACCTGCGCCGCGATGGACGGCGAATACGCGCCTCCGAGGCTGTTCCACGTGACGTCCGCCTCGCTCCACGAGGCGAGCACCTGATGGGCGTTGAGCGGCGCGCTCAACGCGCCTTGCCGGACGAGCGACATCGTGGCCGATGACACCGTCGATCCGGCCGGGATCGCGCTGAGATCGAAGCGGAGGAGCCCTTGGCGCACGCCGCCGTTGACGGCGCCGGCGACGCCGATGGGCTGGCCGCCATAGTTCTTGTCAGGGCGGTTGTCGGCGATGTACGCGTCCTCCACGTCGCCCGACGCGCCCCGCTGCACCGTGATGCAGTTGCCATAGAGCACGGCCACGCCGTAGCGGTCTTGCGGGGTGATGCGGAGATCACCCGTGTTGGTGCCGTTGCAGAAGGGATAATGCATGACCGAGTCGGCGTCGTACGCGGTGAGCGCGCGCCACTCGGAGTCCTCGAAGCACGTGCCGGACTCGGGCCTCGTGTGCTCGTGGCGGAAGCCGAGCGCGTGGCCGAGCTCGTGGCGGAGGATCCCGGTGACCGTATAAGGATCGATGAAGCCGAACGACGCCGAGTCGACGTAGATGTTGCGGTCCGCGCGGGGGAAATCGGGGAAGAACGCGCGCGCCAAATAGGGCTGCCCGCTCACGAGGTTGACGTCGAAGAGCACGTTGTCATTCGAAGCGTCGCACGAGGCGTCCTGATCGCCGAGGTAGATGAACTTGATGTTCGCGGCGGACTCCCACTCGGCCGTGGCGGCGTGCATCGCGGCGACGACCGTGTCGTGGAGGGGCCCAAAGCTCGTCCCCACGCAGTAGGTGAGATGGAGCTTTTGGACGTCGTCCCATTTGGCGTCGACGCCGTTCGGGCGATGGACGATGAGCGCGCCGTTCTTGACGTGCTGCTCGTAGAACTCGCGCAGCGCCTCGACGGAGCGGATGGGCGTGTCTCCATTGACGATGAAGACTCCGCTCCACGGCTCACGATACACCGTGGTCATGAATTCTTCGAACGATTGATACGTCTCCGCGGTGTGCTCCGTGGGGGTATGTCCAGAGCACCCCACGAGCGGCAACGCGGACAGCGCAAAGACGGGGATCCACCGAAAACGTTGGGGTTTTCGCATTTTACACTCGCTCCTTGGGCGGTGACGATCTCGAGCGTCGGAGCTGAGAGATCGATGTGGCGCGGCGACCAGCGAAAAGTAGACCAACGCGTTTGCCCCGGGGATCTCCGCGGAGGCGATAGGGAGGTTACGCGCCGGCAGGGCGTATCACGTTAAGATTTGCACGAGCCCACGGCGACACCACCGTCGTTGTGTGGCAGAGGTCGGCACACCGTGATCGGCGCGTACCGTCCAAACACCGGTGTTGGACGGTACGAGGAGAGAGCCACGATCGCTCCCGTTCCGTTCCAAAGACATGCGCCTGCTCCTAAGGAGGGGTTAACGCCCTTTGGATGCGCCGGAGGCTCGCCGCGTCCGCCTCGATCCCATCGGCCATCCAGCGCGCAAACCGTTTGTTGCCCGCGCCGGTCGGGTGCCCGTCGCCGGGGATGAAGTCCCCCGCGCCCACGACGCCCACCTTCACGACCGTCGCCCCTCGGACACGCTGCATGACCGCCATAATCGATGGATCCGCGGGGCCGAACGTAAAGAGCAGGAGCCCCGGCGCGGGCGCGCGCTCACGAAGGCGCGAGAGCCGCGCCATCTCTCTCTCGGCAAATGCGATCTCCTTCGGGGTCACGCGGACGGGGAGCAACGCCTTCGCGAAGAGCATCACCGCGGGCTCGCCGATCCAATACCGCACCAGGCTGAACGCGCTCGGACGGCGCGCGTCGCGTCGCTCCGTTTGCCCGTCCCACGCGGTCAGATCGTTGGGTAACGTCAAACACACGATGACAACGTCGGGGTCGAGGCGCAGCGTCACCTCTTCGAACATGCTCACGTGTGATCCCAGGTTGTCGCCGGCGATCCCCAGGTTCAGCACTTCGAAGCGGCGGCCGGGGAACCGCGCGCGGAGCTCGGCGTCGAGCGCCGCCGCCGAGGTCTCGTGAGCTTCGATGAGATCCCCCGCCACGAACGAGTCCCCGATGAGCGCGACGCGCACCGTCCCGGGCCGCTTTTCGAGCGCGAAATCGGGCCCTCGAAACCCATGCTGGTTGATGGGATACGAGCGCTCCCGGGAGGCCGCCGGGGAGGGCGTCGAGAGCTCGCCGAACCTCCAAAGCTCCCGATCGATCAAGCTCCGTGGGTAGGTGGCGGCGACGTAGCCCAAAGCCACGAGGAGGAGCCGCGCCGCGCCGGGGAGCGGCGCGCGGACGTGCGCAAAGAGGGCTCCGGCGGCGCCCGCCAAGAGCGCCCATAAGGAGAGCTGGACCGAGGTGTCGCCATAGTCACCCGCGTACGCCGGGAACATCCACGCTCCCACGAGCGCGAAGAACGCGCGAGAGGCGCCATGGAGCGCGATCACCAGCGCGAGCGCCGCGATCGCCGAGGCGGCAAAGGCTCTCCCTCCTTCACCACGGCTCATCCTGCGGAGCAGCGCGCGCGCCCCGAGCCCGCCGAGCGTCACCGCGGCGCCGGCCGCGATCACCGCGAGAAGGACCCTCCGCGAGAGCGCAGGAGTCACCTCGGGCACGCGCGGCGGCTCCCTCTGGACCTCGCTCCATTGAAGGCTCGCCGCGCGCTCGTTCGCCCGCGCCGTGACCGCGGCGATCAAGGCCTGTGGAGCGTCCTTCGATGCAATCGAGAACACCGCTTTTGCCGCGGAGGCGCGCTCGGGGCTTGGGGGAGCGAGGGTGAGCGTGAGCGTGACGCGCCGGTCGCCGGGGGCGCACACGTAACGACTCGATACGATGTCTCGATCGATGTCCGCCCCGTCCCAGCGGCACCCGTCCGGCAGCTCACCCCCTTTGCCGAGCGCGTCGGCGAGCAACGCCTCTTGCCCGGGCGCGAGGACAAAGACCGTCGCGGGGTCCCCGCCCGCGAGCGCCGGCGCCGGCACCGCGACGAGGAGCCAAGCGGCGACCATCGGCCACGCGGCTTTGCCCTTGGTCTCAAAGCCCGGCCGCTCCCGCATACACGCTCTTCTATCCCTGAAGGGGCTTCGCGCGGAAGTTGATTTTGGTTGAACCGCCGCGCCCGCCTCCACGATAGGATGGCCTTCCATCCTCGCCACGGAGGTCCACGTATGCGCTCGCGCCTCACGATCTCGACGGGCCTTTTGGGAGCCTTCGCCGCGGCGATCGTGGTCTCCGCGTGCGCGCAGGGATCGACCATCCAAGGGGCCGGCGGCGCGGGCGGCGCGGGCGGCGCGCCATCGAGCAGCACGAGCGCGTCATCGAGCAGCGGATCGAACGCGTCCTCCAGCGGCTCGAACGCATCCTCGAGCAGCGCGGGCAGCTCGTCGACCAGCGCCACGAGCGCGTCGTCGAGCAGCACGAGCGCGTCGAGCGCGTCGTCGAGCTCCAGCGGCTGCGCGTTCGGCGAGCACCTCTGCAGCGGTATGTGCACCGGGAACACCCCGGACAGCGGGTGTTATCTGTCGGCCTCGTGCGCGCCCTGCCCCATGCCCATGAACGGCTCGGCCGTGTGCACCGCCAACGGCACGTGTGATCTCTTGTGCAACGCTGGTTACGTGGCCAACGCCACCAAGACCAACTGCGATCCCATCCCTCCTCCGATGGAGTGTTGTGACGACAGCGTGTGCCCCATCTTCACCATCTGCCTCGACGGGTATTGCAAGAACCCCCTCGGCGCCACGTGTGATCAGGCGCGCTGCAACGAGTTTTGCAAGTGCATGCCGGGGGGCACCCCGCAGTCCACCGGACAATGCGTCTTCAACATCTTCGTGTGGGAGTGCCAGTGCTCTCCATGATGGGCCGGACCGCCCCGAAATCAGCGGGCGGAGGGCGCATCTCCGCCCCATATCCCCTCTCGTATAAGGGTTGAAGGCGGGCGCGTCATCGTGCTCTCCTCGATGACGGCCGAGACCATCTATTACGTGGTCGACGCCGCCGGCTGCGACCCGATGACCGGCGGCTGGTATTACGACGTGGATCCCGCGATGGGGGGCACGCCCACCAAGATCATCGTTTGCCAAGAGACGTGCGACAGCTTCGGCCTCGGCGGCCAGGTCGACATCCAGCTCGGGTGCACGACCGAAACCCCGCCTCCCAAGTGACACCATCTCCAGAAAGCAGTCGACGCGCGCGCCGGCTTTCGTTTATCGTGGCCGCAGCGGGATTCGTATGGAAGCGTCACCCTCGGCCAAGATCCACGAGCTAAAAGCGCTGCGCGGCGCGCTCCTCGGCTCCGTCGTCTCACCCGCCGTGTTCGACTGCCTCAACACGAGGTTGATCATTCAGCTCGGCGTCAACTTGAAAGACATCACCGCCGAACAAAACGAGGATCGCGCGCTCCTCCTCAAAGTGGTTGACACACTCAAGAAGATGCGCATCCGCGTAGAGGTGGAGGGATCATGAGCAGGTTGGGCTCGGCGAGGTCGCGAGACCCTCGCTCGGACGTCGCCGCGAACGAGATCATCGCGGCGCTCGCGGGGACGGACCCGAGCGTCGTCGTGTTCTTCGCGGGCGTAAAGCACGATGGCGGCGTGCTCGGCCGCGCGCTCGAGGCCGCGTTCCCCGGCGCGCTCGTCGTGGGCTCGTCGTCCAATGGTGAGTTCTGCGACAACGGGTATGGCAAAGGCGGAGTCGTGGCGCTCGGGCTCCCGGGCGACGTCATCGGCGCTCGCGCCGCGGCGATGGCCGACGTGAGCGGCGATATCAACGACGGCGTGAAGCGCGCCGCGGACGCCATCTCGTCCAAGCTCGGGCGCGACATCCACGGCCTCGATCCCTCCTCTCAGTGGGTGGGCTTGGCCTTGCTCGAAGGCGCGCGCGGGCGCGAAGAGCGCATCAACGAGGCGTTCGGTTACGTAGCCCCGTTCCTCCCCTTCGTGGGGGGGTCGGCGGGGGACGACATCTCGTTTTCGGGCACGTGGACGTGGGCGGACGGCACGCTCGCCGCGGACGGCACGGCGATGCTCGTCGCCGAGATGCGCGTCCCGTTTCGCGCCTTCAAGACATGCCACTTCGTCGCCACCGATCGTGTGGTGACGGTCACCAAAGCGGACCCGGAGCGGCGTTTGATGCTCGAGCTCGACGGCGAGCCCGCGGCCTCTTATTACGCGCGCGCCATCGGTGTTTCGCCCGACGAGCTCTCGTTCACCCACTTCTTGAAGAACCCTCTCGGCCTCATGATCGACGGCGAGCCTTGGCTCCGAAGCGGGGTGAGGCGCGAGGGAGACGCGCTGTTCTTCGCGTGCGCGGTCACCACCGGCGCCAAGCTCCACTTCATGCGCGCGCGGGATCTGGTCGAGGACACGCAAAAGAAGCTCACCCGCGGCGAGGCCGCGCTCGGGTGCCCGCCGCGCGGCGCCATCTTGTGGAACTGCGCGTATCGCATGCTCGAAGCGCAGATCAACGGCGTCGAGGAGGCTTATCATAAGACGCTCTCCCGCGTCGTTCACGTGGGGTGTCACTCCAACGGTGAGAGCTACCTCGGGCACATCAATCAAACCCTCACCGGCCTAGTGTTCGGTTGATGGCGCGGGAGCGTATGTGAGCGAAGACGACCGCGCCGCGAACGAAGCGCTCAAAGCGCGCATCACCTCGCTCGAAGCCGCGCTCGCGCGGGCCGATCAGCGGATTGACGCGTTCACCTCCACGTTGCCTGGTATCTCGTGGGAGACGTGGGGTCACCCCTACGAGACCCCGGTGAGCTACATCAGCGCTTCGGCCCAGACCATCACCGGATATGCCATCGAGTCCTGGGACGATCCCGGCTTTTGGCTCTCGATCATCCACGAGGACGATCGCGAGCGCGTGGCGGTCGAGATCGAGGAGATCCTCCTGCGCGGCGACGAGATCAGCTCGCAGGAGTATCGATGGCGCCACGCGGACGGCGCGGTCCGGTGGGCGCACGTCCGCGCCACCATCACGCGCGACGAGGGCAGCGATCTCATCGTGTGGCGCGCGTTCACGCTCGACATCACGGCGCAAAAGGAGGCCGAGGTCGAGCGCGACAAGATGCGCGAGGAGCTCATCGACGCTCAATCCGAGCGGATCGCCGAGCTCTCGACGCCTCTCTTGCCCGTCGCCGACGGCGTCCTCGTCATGCCGTTGGTGGGCCAAATCGATCGTTCACGGGCCGATCAGGTGATTGACGTCCTGCTCCGCGGGATCTGCGATTGGAGCGCGCGCGTCGCCATCCTCGACATCACCGGCGTCCCGACGGCGGACGCCGACGTCGCGCGCGCCCTGCTCGGCGCCGCCAAGGCCTCTCGGCTCGTCGGAGCGCAGGTGATCATCACGGGGATTCGGCCCCACGTCGCGAGCGCCATCGCCGCCGAGGAGGAGGGGCTCCAAGGCATCATCACGTGCGCGACGTTGAAGCAGGGGATCGCCCGCGCGCTCGGCAGAGGCTCGTTGTTCCGCTGATGGCACGGGAGGACGCATGAAGCTCAACCTGGGTTGTGGCAGGCACCCCGTCGAGGGATATGTCAACGTCGATCACATGGCGCTCCCCGGCGTCGACGTGGTCGCCGATCTCGACGCCTGCGCCAAGACCCCTCTCCCCTTCGACGCAGACAGCGCGGACGAGATCGTGATGTCGCACGTGCTCGAGCACATCCAAGGCTCTCTCGCGTTGATGCAGGAGCTCCACCGGGTCGCCAAGGCGGGCGCGCTCGCCACCATCTTGATCCCTCACGGCGCGACGGACGACGCGTGGGAGGACCCGACCCACGTGAGGGCTTATTTCCCAGGCAGCTTTGGTTACTTCAGCCAACCTTATTATTGGCGCGCCGATTACGGCTATCGCGGCGATTGGCAGCCCGAGAAGGTGGTTTTGCGCATCGGCGCCGACGACGCCAAGGGGCAGAGCGTGCAGGAGCTTTGGATCCGAAGCCGCAAAGAGCGCAACCTCGTACGCGAGATGGTCGCCACGTTGCGCGCGGTCAAGCCTCTCCGCGAGCCCAAACGCGAGCTTCAGGTCCCGCCGATCATCGAAATCGCGCTCGTCCCTTGATGATGCGTCACATTTCTCCTTGAAAAGCGCGGGTCCGCTTGGTATGAGCCGCGCGCCGCTCACGCAGCGGCAGGAGAAATTACGCCAATGCCGGGTTCCAGCAAGCTCACGAAGGCGCAGTTCATCGCAGCTTTGGCCGAGGGGGCGGGGCTCGACAAAAAGTCGGTGAACAGCGTCATCGAGGCGCTCGGCCAGCTCGTCAAGAAGGAGCTCGGCCAGAACGGTCCTGGGGAGGTCACGATCCCCAACCTCGTCAAGCTCAAGGCCAAGCACGTGCCCGCCACGCAAGATCGCGAGGGCGTGCACCCGTTCACCAAGCAGCCGACCACCATCAAGGGCAAGCCCGCGAGCCTCAAGGTGCGCGCCACGCCCGTCAAAGCGCTCAAGGATCTGCTCGCCCCCGCGAGCTGATCACGTTTGGGGGGACCTCCCCTCCGTCACGTTTGAGGGGACAAGGAGAATCCTCCCCGCCGAGCTTCGCGTCATCGCGCGTCGACGCGCGCGATGATGCTCTTCAAATAAAGCCCTTCGGGGAACGCCGCCGGCACGGGGTGATCCGCGCCTTGGAAGTGGCGGTCGAAGACCGTCACGATCACCCGCGCTTCACGCGCGCCGAGCGCGATGGCGCGGATCAGATCGTCCATCGAGACCGCGCTCGAGCACGAGCAGAACACGAGCAGCCCGCCCGGCTTGACCGCGCGGCACGCCGCGGAGGCGAGGCTCTGGTACGCGGCGAGCGCTCCCTCTTTGGCGGCGCGCGTCGGCGCGAGCTTGGGCGGATCGCAGATCACCATGTCGAACGGATGGCGCTGCGCCTCGGAGAGCGCGCGCTTCGCGTCCTCGCGCACGAAGCGGATGCGATCTTCGAGGCCGTTGCGCCGCGCCTGCTCCGCGCCCACCTCGATGGCGAGCGCGCTCTCGTCGACCGCGAGCACCTCCGCTGCGCCGCCTCGCGCCGCGGCCATCGCGAACGTCCCGACGAACGCGTACGCGTCGAGCACGCGGAGCCCTCGCGCGAGCTGCTCGACGCGCGCGCGGAGCGGCCGCTGATCCAAGTAAAATCCAGTCTTTTGTCCGAGCGCGAGCGGGATTTCGTACAGGAGCCCGCGCTCGACGAACGTGAGCGAGGAGATCGCGGCGTCGCCCCGGACGACGCCTACGCCCGGCTCAAAGCCCTCGATTTTGGCGGAGGTGGGCGACGTCCTGTCGAGGATCGCGCGCGGCGAGAGCGCGGACGTGAGCGCGTCGAAGATCACCCCCTCCCTTCGTTTGACGCCGATGGTCCCGAGCTGCACCGCGAGCACGTCGCCGAAGACGTCGACCGTGAGCGAGGGGAGCCCGTCGCCCTCCGCGTGAACGACGCGATACGCGTCGGTCTCGTGCCCCACGGCGACGGAGGGGAGCCCGATGTCGCGGCGGTGTGCGACGGCCCGAGCGATGCGACGCCGGAAGAGCGCGCCGTCGATCGCGGTGTCGTCGTGCGTGAACATGCGGACGACGATGGCGGACTTGGGCGTGTAGAGGCCTCGGCCGAGCACGGTGCCGTGGGGGTCGACCACCGTGACCTCGTCGCCGGCGAGCGCGCCGCCTTCGACGCGCGCCACGGCCTGCGCGAAGACCCAGGGGTGCCCCGACCAAATGGGCCGGACATGACCCGGTTTCAAGGTGACGATCGGCATGGGCAGCGTTCTATGGAAAAGGTGCCGGGAGGTTGTTTTCTTGATGCCGCCGGCGTCACGGGCCGTTACCCTTTGTTCCAGGGTCGTGTGAACCTATCATCACAGATGACCGTCGCGAGCAACGCATGTCGCTTCAATGCTCGCAGCTTGCGAAGGTCACGCGGTAAGCTCACAAATGGCACCTTGATTGCTAGCCTCATCCGCACGAGGAGTCACCGATGCGCCGTTGCTTGACTCAGGTAGTGTTCGCCGCCGCGATGACGTTGCCCTTGCCCGCTCTGGCGGACTGCCCGCCGGGGGCTTGGTTCTGTGCTGATGCGGAGGTTCAAGTCCAACCGCCTCCGCCCAACAGGCCGGCACAGCCCGCACAACCGCCGCCTGCTCAACAACCGGTCGAGGAGCCCCCTGCTGCACCTGCACCGCCTGCGGCACCCGCGCCGCCTGCGCGTCCGGGCCAGCCGCCGGTCGTCATTTATCAGCCCGCGCCGGCGGCCACGCAGATCATCGTCATCACGCCTGGGGGGCGCGCCATCCCGCCGCCTCCAGGCGCGTATTACCATCCCCGCGCCCGCATGGCTCCGCCGCCTCGGGTTGCGCGGCCGCAGCAAGCGTGGTCGTCGCAGTTCGGCGTCGCGCTGCGCGTCGAGGGCATGACGTTCGGCACGTCCAAGACCGCGGCGAGCAACGCGGCGATGGGCGGCGCAGGCCTCAGCCTCCGTTATCGTCCTCTGCCTGCGTTCGCGATCGACCTCGGCGTCGACGTGCTCGCCGGCAACGACTACAACGGCTTCTCGCGCACCGAGATCCCGCTCTCGCTCAACGCGATGATTTACCTCAACCCGCGCAGCCGCTTCCAGGTTTACCTCTTCGGCGGCATGCACGTCTCGCGCGCCGAGGTGAAGTCGACGGTGCCCGACTTCCGGCTCCAGCGCACGGACGAGGGCGAGTACTCGACCAAGTACACGTACCTCGGCGGTCAAGGCGGTTTGGGCTTCGAGTTCCGCGTCTCGCGCCGCATCGGCATCTTCCTCGACGGCCTCGGCTTCTACCGCGGCAGGCTCGGTGCAGACGGCACGCCGCCTGAGTTCGTCGACCCGCGCAACCCGCAGCGCACCACCAACAAGTCCGCGGGCGGCCTCGCTCGCGCGGGCATCAGCCTCTGGTGGTGATCGCGTAGTCCTTGCGTCGCGTGCTCCTTCGCCGCCGAGAGCTGCTGCTCGCCGCTCTCGGCGGTGTTGTCTTTGCGCTGACCGCGCCCCCTACCAACCTCTATCCCGCCGTGCTGATCGGGCTCGCGCTGCTCGCGGCTTCGATCCACGGGCTCGACGGCGCGCCGCCTACGTTTTGGGTCGCGTTCGGTCGCGCGGCGGTGTGGGGGACGAGCGCGGGCCTCGTGGGCCTTCGCTTCGTGCCGGTCGTGATCCAACGATTTACGCCGCTCGGCGTCGCGGCGTCGATCCTCGCGCTCGCGCTGCTCGCGGCGGGTCAGTCGCTCACGTGGGCGATCGGCGCGGGCGTGGCCGCGCTCCTGCGCCGCCGAGCGCGCGCGCCGATCGAGCTCGCGTTCGGCGCGGGCGCGCTGATCACGCTCTCGTTGCCGGCGATCTTCGCGTGGAGCCCCGCTGGGCTCGTGACGCCGTGGCCCTCGTTCGTGCAGCTCGCCGACGTGATCGGCGAGCGCGGCGTGTCGGTGATCTTCGCCGTCGCCGCGGCGCTCCTCGCGCGCGCGCTGATCGCCGCGATCCGTGATCGAAGAGCGTCGCGCGCGGTGATGACGCCGATCGCGATCGCGATCGCGATCATCGTCGCGCTGCCGATCCATGGCGCGATCCGCATGGGCATGATCCGTCGCGCGAGCGAGGATCTCCCGGTCGTGAAGGTCGGGCTCGTCAACCACGCGGTGCCTCCGCTCGATCGATGGGATCCCCAAAATCACCCTGCGATCCTGCGATCGCTCAAGGACCTTACGCGCGCGCTGGAGCGCGACGGCGCCGAGCTCGTGGTGTGGCCGGAGGCCGCGTATCCGTACCCGATCGAGCACCGCATGAGGACCGCGCCCCGCGACGCGAAGCGCGCGATCCTCGGCGGCGGCGTGCGCGGGCCCGTGCTCTTCGGGCTCATCACGCTCGACGAAGCGGCGCGCCTGCCGTCGGGTAGCTACGAGCGAAACAGCTTCAATTCAGCTTCGATCGTGACACCGGACGGCGCGCTGCAACCGCCGTACGACAAGCTCGAGCTGCTCTGGTTCGGCGAGACGGTGCCTGGCAGCGCGTACTTCCCTTGGCTCCGGCGCCAGTTTCAACGGAGCGGCGGGCTCATCCCCGGCGCGGAGCCGCGCGCGCTCACGCTCGACGTGGATCGCGACTCCGCGTCCGCGGGTCGCTCGATCGATCCGACCGCGCGCCCTTCGCTGCGCATGGCGGTGCTCAACTGCTACGAGGACACGCTGCCTTCGCTCGGCGTCCGGCTCGTCCGATCGCTCTCGCCCAACCTGCTCGTCAACGTCACGAACGACGCTTGGTTTTACGGCACCGCGGAGCCCGAGCTCCACGCGAGGCTCGGCGCCGTGCGCGCGATCGAGCACCGGCTCGATCTGGTCCGCGCGGTGAACATGGGCGTCACCTCGTGGGTCGACGCGTCCGGCGCGGTCCGAGGCGTCTACGATCGGCGCGAGGCCGGGACGCTCCTCGCGTCGCCGGCGATCCGCGCGCCGAACAAGACGCTCTACGCCCGCGCGGGCGACGTCCCCGCGTGGCTCGCGCTCGCCGCGATCACGATCGGGCTTGCGATCCGCGCTCGCCGTCCACGATGGGGGGACCCGGGGGTCCCCCCAAACCCCCCCGGGCTGTGATCTCGAAGGCGAAGGTATCATCGAACCCATGAGACCGCTCGCCGACCTCGGCGCTGATGAAGCGCGCGCATTGAAGGGCGTGATCTTCGACCTCGACGACACCGTCCTCGATCACGGCGCGCTCCGCGAAGAGGCCTACAGCGCGCTCTTTCGGCTGCGCGCGTCGGGCCTTCGAACCATCGCGTGCACCGGCAGGCCGGCGGGGTGGGGGGCGCTCCTCGTCCGGCAGTGGCCCATCGACGCGGCGGTCGTCGAGAACGGCGCGCTCACCCTGATCACCGAAGGAGGACGCGTGGTCGACGCGCGCGGATCCGCGAGCCGCGCGGAGCGCGGCGCCGTTCGCGAGGGGCTCCTCGCCCTCGCGGGCGAGCTCGCGGCGCGATTCGAAGGGGTCGCGCTCACCGAGGACAACGCCGCGCGCGTCACCGACGCGACGATCGACATCGGCGAGCACCGCCGCGTCGAGCCCGCGATCATCCGCGCGATCGAGGCCGAAGCGCGCGCCCGCGGCGTCCGCACCATCACGTCGAGCGTCCACCTGCACCTCACGCGGGAGGGCGACGACAAAGCCTCGGGGACGCTACGCTTCCTCGCGTCCCACATGGGCGAGGACGTGACGAGCGCGCGCGTCCGCTTCGCCTTCGTGGGCGACAGCGGCAACGACGCCGCGGCGTTCGCGGCGTTCCACACCACGTTCGGCGTCGCCAACGTGACGCGCCACCTCGCCTCGCTCACGCGCGCGCCGCGCTTTGTTTCGAATCGCCCCATGGGGCTCGGGTTCGCCGAGATCGCAGCACGAATCGTGGATCTCCGCGCCTGATTTCGGCGGACGGCGACACCATGAGCGCGCAATCGATCTTTACACGAGCCGCCGATCCAAAGACCATGGCAGTGACGTAATCCGTCCTCCAGGAGTTGCGCGAACGGTCGATGTCCTTCCGACCCCCGAGCCCCGGCGCCATGCTCGACAACAAGTACCGCCTCGCCGAACGCATCGGCGGCGGAGGCATGGGCGACGTATTTCGAGCCGAGAACGTGCTCGCTGGCAGGCCTGTCGCGATCAAGTTCCTCCACCCGGAGCTGTCGCAGAACACCGATCTGGCGAATCGGTTTTTTCAGGAGGCACAGGCCGTCAACCGCATCCGCCACCCCAACGTGGTCGACGTGCTCGACGCGGGCGTCGCCGAGATGGGGCCTTACCTCGTGATGGAGCTGCTCGAAGGCGAGTCCGTCGGCACGTCGCTCTCGCGGCTCGGGAGGTTGGAGGTCGAGTGCGCGCTCGCGGCGACGATCCCCGTCTTGGAGGCGCTCGACGCCGCGCACCGCGCGGGCATCATTCACCGCGATTTGAAGCCTGAGAACGTGTTCCTCGCGTTCGACGCGACGCGCTCGTCGGTCGGCGTCCGGCTGCTCGACTTCGGGATCGCGAAGATGGTCGACAACCCCGGGCCGAGCCCCAAGACGCGCACCGGCGTGGTCTTCGGCACGCCCGACTACCTCTCGCCCGAGCAAGCGACGGGCGAGGCTCCGCTCGACGGTCGCAGCGATCTCTTCTCGGTCGGCGTGCTGATCTACGAGATGATCACCGGGACGCGCCCGTTCCGCGCGCCCACCGCGGTCGCGACCGCGTTCAAGGTCGTGCACGCGGAGGCGCCCACGCTCGCGGCGGCGGGCGTCTTCGTCGACACGAAGATCGAGGCCGTGGTCTCGCGCCTGCTCCAAAAAGAGCCCGCGCGCAGGTATCCGACGGCCGCTGACGTCATCCGCGATCTCGAGCGCATGGCGCCCGATCCGGCGCGGCGCGCGGGATCGCTCATGCGCGTCCTCGGCGCGTCGCGGAGGCTCGGCCCGCAAAACCTAAGCGATCCGCGCGACAATCGCCGCCCCGATCTGAGCCAGCCCACACAGGCCGCGCGCTCGCTCTCCAACCCATCGATGCGCGCCGCCGATCCGCTCGCCGGAAAGCAGGCCCGCTCGCCTCGCGCGACGCCCATCTCGGTCGAGACCGCGCTGCTCGGCAGCGCAGGCGGGCCCGTCTCGACGGGCAAGCGATCGACCTCCGACAAGTCATCGTCGACGTCGATCCGGCCGTTCCCCGCGCGCTTCGCGCGGCGCTATCAGGTGCGTGGTCCGGTGCTACGCAGCGTCGATCGCGCGCTCGTCGATCTGTTCGGGATCGAGCATCGCGACTTGATCGTCCGGCAAATGCCGGAGGAGTACGCGTCCGACTTTCGGAACGATTCGATCAACGCGCTCGTCGCGTACGAC
Organism: uncultured Polyangiaceae bacterium; assembly: GCA_964437785.1. Lineage (GTDB taxonomy): Bacteria > Myxococcota_A > Polyangia > Polyangiales > Polyangiaceae > CAYTJL01. The sequence continues at coordinate 37,419 of CAYTJL010000015.1, read as the reverse complement.
ATCGAAGCGCTCGACGCGTACATGGAGCTCGCGAGCGGGCTCATCGGCATCGACGCGAGCAAGTGGCGGGAGGCCGGCCGTCTCGCCGTCGACGGCGAGCTCAACACGATGGTGAAGTCGCTGCTCCGCCCCGCGGTGGACGTGCTCTCGCTGCTCAAGCGCGGCGTCGCGATCTGGTCGCGCCTCTTCGACTTCGGCACGTGGCGCGCGACGTCGAGCCCCGCAGGCCGCGTGCTCCTCAACGTGACGGAATTCGATGCCGTGGGCTTGCCGCTCCGCTGGTGGGTCACGGGCGTGGTCGAGCAGACCGCGCGGCGCGCGGTGCGCGTCGACGCGAAGGCGACGATCGTGATCGGCGAGCAAGAGTTCGTGCCGGACTTGTCGTTCGAAATATCGTGATCAACGGGCGCGACGCCCGCCCCCTCCCCGGCGCGTGTCCGTGGGCGCCGCTCGATCGCTCGTGCTCTGCATGGGGCTGCGGTAGTCGTTCGCGCCGCGCGCTCCGCCCGTCATCGGGCTGCGGTACTCGCGCGAGGCTCCGCGCGCGCCGCCGCGCATGGGGCTCCGGTATTCACGCGCCGGAGCACGCGCGCCGCCGGTCATCGGGCTGCGGTATTCGTTCACGTCATCGCGACGCTCGCTCGGCCCGAGCTCCTCGTCGTCCCGCGCGGGCTCGCCGTCCTGCGCGGCTTGCGCGACAGGCGCGTTGACGGCAGAGGCGACAGCGTCGCGCGCGAGGGCCGGTCGAGGGGGCGGCGACATCGGGCTGCGGTACTCGTCCGCGTCTCCGGTCGGACCGCGACGGTGCTCGCGACCCATCTGCATGGGGCTCCGGTATTCGCCGGATCCGCTCGCAGGAGCTCGCGGCGCGCTCTCTTCGCGGCGCTTCGGTTGGTGCGCGGCGCCGGGCCCGCGGCGATCCGCCTTCGCCTCGCGCCGCGCCTTCCTGCACGCGACGCATCGCTTCGGCGGGACGAGACCGCGCGCGGTGAACGAAGCAACATCCGCCGCGGTGAGGATAAAAGCCGCGCCGCACTCGACGCACTCGACGTGTTGATCGCTTTCCATGAAGCACAATGACTACCTCGGCCCGTGCGCGGGCGCACCGCCATCGACGATGCAGATTGATTTCGCGCGCGCTGCCGCTAGGATTCCGGCCCCCCTAGAGCCCGGCGCTCCTCTCAGCGAACGCGCGAACGTACGAACGTGAAGGGACGCGCAGGATCGGTCATGAGCTCCCAAGCCCTCACCCTCTCGGACCGAGACTTCGACGCGTACAGGCCCGAGAAGGCCACGTCCAACGCGTTCTCGCTGCCTCGGCTGGAGCTCAAGCAGCGCGCGCTCGCTTGGGCGCGCGGCGTGGTCACCCGCATCGGCGCGCTCGGCGTCGCGCTCGAGGTCTATGCGTCGGACGAGCACCCCTCGCTCCGCAACAAAAAGCGCGTCGATTGCCAGTGGGTGTTCTTCGAACGCGATCAGGCTGCGCACGACGAGCTCGATCGCCTGCTCGATCGCGGGCGGCGCATCGCGGACGTGATCGACGATCCGAGCCCGTACACGCGCCACGCGTTCCTCGCGCTCCGCATCGACGATCACGGCGTCGAGGTCGCGTTCGCCGTTCACCCGGGCGCCGAGGTCGACGTCGACAACCTCCGCGCGCGCCTGGACGACGACGCGCGCGCCGCCGAGCTCGCGGCCGCGATCAACGCGCTCCCGCGCGAGCTCACCTTGGGCGTCGATCGCGCGCTCGCTCGGCCCGAGCTCGATCGCGTGATCGCCACCGAGGTCACGCCCGCGCAGATCCGCGCGACGCTCGCGCAGGCTGCGGCCGAGGGCGCCGAGTGCGCCGAGGGCGCGCCGCTCTGGATCGGATGGTGGGTCGATCGCAGCGTCGCCATCTCGCACAGCGCGATCATGAGCGAGCAGCTCGCCGACGCGCTCGTCGCGCTCGCCCCCATTTACAAGCTCGTCGCGTGGTCGCGCGACAACGACCTCATCGCGCTCGACAAGCGCTTCGAACGCGCCGAGGAGGATCGACGCCGCGCGCACGCCGAAGCGGAGGCCGAGGTGACGCGCTGGCGCGCCGAGCAAGAGGCGTCGCGAAGGCCTCAAGACGAGCCGAAAGGCCGCGCCATCTCGCTCGCGTCGCTGTTCCGGCCGGCGTCGCGATGGGGGGACCTGAGAGGCGCCCCGCCCGGGCCCCCCAAGGCCGGGGGCTCGGTCCCGGCGCGCGTCGTCGAGCCGCCCGCGCCTCCGCCTGAAGCGCCGGCGGAGCCCGCCAAACCCAAGCGACACCCGCTCGATCCGCGCGGCCCCGAGCGGAGCAGCGCGCCCGCGGTGATCGAGCAGGGCGTCAAGGTCCGCGTGCTCAAGGGCCCGTTCGCGGACAAGACGGGCACGGTGAGCGAGCTCGACGGCAAAGGCGGCGCGCGCGTGATGCTCGGCCTGCTCTCGACGCGCTTCGATCTCGCCGATCTCGAGGCGGTGGTCGAGGGCCGCGATCGCCCCTCGATCCAGAGCTCTCATCGCCGCCCGCCGGCCAAACCGCGAGGGTGATCACGCGAGGATGAGCGCGCCCTCATCGAAGGTGGACGGTTACCCCGTCGGGCTGTACGCACAGTTCGCACGCAACGCGCACCTCTACGTTGGGGGGGCGCTGCTCATCGCCGCGCAGCAGCTCATGATGGCGAAGCGCGATCTCTTCGTGAAGGCGGCGATCGATGCGGTGGAGGCGGGCCGTTCGAACGAGGGGATCGCGGCCGCGGAGTGGATGCTCGGCGTGAGCGTCGCCGCGGCCATCGCGCGCGTGCTCTCGCGCGTGACGATGTTCACGGGCGGGCGCAACGTGGAGTACGAGCTGCGCGCGGTGCTGCTCGAGCGCTTGCACAAGCTCGGCCCGTCGTTCTTCCGCAAGATGCCCACGGGCGAGATCATGAGCCGCGCCACCAACGATTTGACGCAGGTCCGGCTCCTGCTCGGCTTCGGCATCCTCAACATCGTGAGCTCGCTCTTGAGCCTCGCGAGCGCGCTCTACGTGATGACGACGATCTCGGTGCGCCTCACGTTGGCGTCGCTCGTCACGCTGCCGCTCCTGATGATCGTGACGCGCTTCTTCTCGTCGCGGATGTTCCGCGCCAACCGCGAGAACCAAGAGGCCATCGGCAAGATGAGCGACCGCG
>CAYTJL010000015.1:0-34230 GCA_964437785.1 uncultured Polyangiaceae bacterium | reverse complement strand
TCGATCTTCGTCTCCGATGAGGGCAGTTCGAACTAGTGGTTCGGGGCCGCGGAGTGGCTGCCGGGCGTGCGCGTCGTGCGATCGTTCGCGCTCGAGGAGGCCGAGGCGCGCATCTTCGACGAGTCCAACAAGAGCTACCTCGCGAAGAGCCTCTCGCTCGCGCAGATCCGCGGCTCGATGGGGCCCATCATGGGCGCGCTCAGCTCGCTCGGCGTGCTCATCGTGTTCTGGTACGGCGGCACGCTCATCCTCGACGGCAAGCTCACGCGCGGCGACTTCGCGTCGTTCTGGATCGCGCTCACGCGGCTCATTTGGCCCATGCTCGCGCTCGGCTTCGTGTTCGCGATCCTCCAGCGCGGCAGGGCCGGCTACGAGCGCCTCAAGGTCATCTTCGACGCCACGCCCGAGGTGCGGAGCGGCCATCTGCCAGCGCCGGCCAAGGTCCTCGGCGCGATCGAGGTCCGCGATCTCCGCTTCAAATACGGCGATCGCGCGGTGGTCGACGGCGTGAGCTTCCACGTCGACGCGGGCAGGTCGCTCGCGATCGTCGGGCGCACGGGCTCGGGCAAGACCACGGTCGCGTCGCTGCTCGCGAGGCTCCTGCCCACGCCGCGCGGCGCGGTCTTCCTCGACGGCGCCGACGTGTGCGATCTGCCGCTCAGCACGGTGCGCGCGGGCATCGGCTACGCGCAGCAGGACGCGTTTTTGTTCTCGACCACGGTCACGCGCAACATCGGCTACTCCGTCGACGATCCCGAGTCGCCCGAGGGCATGGCCATCGTGTCGGCGGCGGCGGAGGAGGCCCACGTCCTCGAAGAGGTGAAGGGGCTGCCCGAGGGGTTCGACACGGTCGTGGGCGAGCGCGGCGTGCAGCTCTCGGGCGGCCAGCGGCAGCGCATCGCGCTCGCGCGATCGCTCGTGCGCGAGCCCGCGGTGCTGGTGCTCGACGATCCGCTCTCGGCCGTCGACGCCAAGACCGAGGCCGCGATCCTCGCCGCGATCGAGCGGCAAGCCGCGCAGCGCACCGTGATCTTGATCACCCACCGCGTCGCGGCCGCGCGCCGCTGCGACTCGATCGTGGTGCTCGACGAGGGCCGTGTGGTCGAGCGCGGCGCGCACGACGAGCTCGCGGCCGCGGGCGGGCTCTACGCGGCGTTCGTCGAGGAGCAGCGCATCGCCGAAGATCTCGCCGCGCTCGCCGAGGCGGACCCGCCGCCGTCGAGCGGCGACGCGCGCGCGGAGGTGCCCGCGTGAGCGCGCCCGATCCCGCCGCGCCAAAGCCCGCGTCCAAAGATGGAGCGAAGGGCAAGAAGGCCGCGGACGCGCTGAGCCGCTTCCACGAAGAGGGCCAGCTCGAGCAGACGTACGACCTCAAGATCCTGCAGCGCATCTTGCCGTTCGTGAAGCCTCACGCGCGGCCGCTCTCCATCTCGCTCGTGTTCCTCTTGGTCGGCGCGGCGTTCGCGATGGTCCGCCCGCTCATCATCCGCCGCGCGCTCGACGGCATGAGCGGCGCGAACGCGGGCGCCGAGCTCACGCGGATGGGGATCTTGTTCGCGGGCGTGCTGCTCGTCGAGCAGACGCTCTCGTTCCCGCAGATGTACCTGATGCAGATCGCCGGCGCGCGCGCGATGGCCGATCTGCGGCTCCACGTGTTTCGCTTCTTGCACACGCGGAGCCTCCGGTACTTCGATCGGACGCCCGTCGGCAGGCTCGTCACGCGCGTCACCAACGACGTCGACGCGATCAACGAGATGTTCGCGTCGGGCGCGCTCAACGCGGCGGGCGACCTCGTCCGCCTCGTCGCGATCGTCGGGATCATGATCGCGCTCGACTGGCGGATGTCGCTGCTCGCGTTCGCGGCGCTCCCGCCCGTCGCGCTCGGCGTCAACTGGACGCGGCGGCGCATCCGCGACGCGTTCCGCGAGATCCGCACCAAGACCGCGCGCATGAACGCGTACCTCAACGAGCAGATCTCGGGCGTCGCCGTCGTGCAGGCGTACGCGCGCGAGGGGCGCAGCGGGGACGAGTTCGACGAGATCAACGCCGCGTACCGCGCCGCGAACAACCGGTCGATCGTCTACGACGCCGCGCTCGACGCGGCGATCGAGATGATCTCGAGCGTGTGCATCGCGACGGTGCTCTGGTACGCGGGCGTGCGATCGCTCTCGGGCCGCGTGAGCTTCGGGACGCTCTTCGCGTTCATCGCGTACATCGACATGTTCTTCCTGCCCATCCGCGATCTGTCGGCGCGCTACACGCTGCTCCAGTCCGCGATGTCCGGCGCGGAGCGCGTCTTCGAGCTGCTCGCGAGCGACGAAGAGGACGCGCCCGCGGCGAAGGGCGAGCCCCAGGACGGCGACGCGTCGCTCGCGTTCGAGCTCGACGCGGTCACGTTCGGCTACAAGGCGGGCGTCCCGGTGCTGCGCGACGTCTCGCTCGCGGCGAAGCGAGGCGAGAAGATCGCGCTCGTCGGCGCGACGGGCGCGGGCAAGAGCACGGTCGCGTCGGTGCTCCTGCGCCTCTACGAGATCAGCGCGGGCGTGGTGCGCGTCGCGGGGCGCGACGTGCGCTACATGCCGCGCGCCGAGGTGCGCCGCAATTTCGCGGTGGTGCCGCAGGACGTGTTCCTCTTCCCGGGCACCATCGCGACCAACGTCGCGGCCGGCGATCCGAGCCCCGATCGCGCGCGGGTCGAGCGCGCGCTCGAGCGCGTGGGCGCGCTCGACGTCTTCGAGCGGCGCGAGGGCGGCCTCGACGCGAAGGTGCTCGAGCGCGGCAACAACTTCTCCGCGGGCGAGCGGCAGCTCATCGCGTTCGCGCGCGCGCTCTACGTCGACGCGCCGGTCCTCGTGCTCGACGAGGCCACGGCCAACGTCGACAGCGAGACCGAGGCGCGGCTCCAGCGCGCGCTCGAGGCGGTGATGGCGGGCCGCACGTCGCTCGTCATCGCGCACCGCCTGTCGACCATCCGCGCGGCCGATCGCATCTGCGTGTTCCACAAAGGCCGCTTGGTCGAGCAGGGCAAGCACGAGGAGCTGCTCGCGGCGGGCGGGCTCTACGCGCGGCTCCACGCGCTCCAGTTCGCCAAAGAGTCGTCGAGCGGCGCGCAGCCTACGGGGTCACACAGCACGTCGTGAGGATCGTGTCCAAGCGCGACGAGCAGTCGCAGCCGTTCGCGCACTCGATCCGACCGCCGCTCTCGGTCTCGTACCAGCACTCGCCCTCGGAGCACGCGCGCAGCGAGCAGCCGCAGACCGGCTGCACGTTGGAGCACGAGCCGTCGACGTCCCGGTTGCTCTGGCCGAGCATGATCTCGGTCGATCGCGCGGCGCCGACGCGGACCGTGGGATCGCCCGTGGTGATGCGCGTGATCACGTCGGACGCGCAGCCCTCCGCGGTGACGGGGACGATCACCACGTGCAGGCGCTCGTTGTCGAACCTCGGCGGAGCGAGGAAGCCGACGTACGCGAGCCACGGGCTCCCGCTGCCCAAGGGCGGCGCGCACGCGAAATCCGCGGAGCACCCTTCGAGATCGGTGCAGAGCTGGAAGCACATCGCGGGATCGCACCCCTCGGGATCGCTCCACGGGAGCGAGATGGGCTGGAGCTCGCTCGGCGTGGCGTACGCGATCGGGAGGATCGGGCCCAGGATCACCGGGCCCGTGTCGGACGCGAGCGGGAGCAGATCGCTCAAGACGCGCGTCAATTCGAGCGATCGGCCCTCGTTCACGGGCTCGGCGATCACCATGTGATCCAGGTAGCAAGCGACGTCGCCCGACGAGCAGGTGGGCCCCGCGCACGCGGACACGACGAGCGGCGCGAGCCCGAGGAGCAGCGCGCAAGCGAAGATCTTCTTCATCGTCCCCTCCCGCTCAGAACGACCACGTGAGCGACGCGCCCGTGGGCCCGAGCGCGACCGAAGGCATCTTCAAAGGAGCGCGCGCGTCGTCGCGCACCTCCTGAAGCGACCCGCCCACGCGGTTCATGATGATGCCGGCCAGCAGCGTGATCCCGCCCGCGGTGAGCAGCCCCGCGCCGACGTTCACGATCGAGGGCCCGCTGCCGCGCACGCACTGGAACGACAGCTCTCCATCCGGCGAGTGACACGTGCCGTTCGCGCGGAGCGTGAGCCCGACGGGCAACACGATCGCGCCTCCCAACGCGGTCATGCCGCCGAGCCAGAGCAGGATCTTCCCCCACCCCGAGAGCTCGATGTTCCTCGGCACGTAGCGCACGCGCGGCTCAGCCGTGGGCGCGTAAAATCCGCCCTGCGGAGGGGGCTTGGGAGGCTCGTTGACGATCACCACGCGTCGCCCCGAAGGCGGCTGCGCAGGCGGCCCTACGACCTGTGGTTGCGCGGGCGGCCCTACGACTTGTGGTTGCGCGGGCGGCCCGATCTTTTGAATCGAGCGGACCTCCGCGTACAGCGTGATCCGGTTCACGCCGTTGATGCGCACCAGATAGCCGTCGGGGAGCTTGTCGATCAACGTGCCTTGGACGACGCCCGCGCCCGTCTCGATCCGCACCTCGTCCCCCGGCACCTGCGCGAGGACAACGCTCGATCCGAGCGCGATCGCGCACGCGCATGACAAGCCCCAAAGCGCCTTCATGGGCTCCTCCTCGATGAATCCATCACAGAGACAACCCGCGTGCTTGTCAACCGAAGGGCACGAGCACCGCACGTTCGGCTCCCATGGTTTAAGCTCGTGATCGGGATGAACGACGCGCGCAAAAGGACGCTGCGGAGGGCCGTGCCCGCCGCGATCGCGCTCGCGATCGCGATGGTGATCGCGCTCTCGCCCAAGCTCCGCGCCTCGTTCCGCGCGGCGTTCATCGCGTTCTCCGATCCTTCGCGCGTCACGCCTTCGCCCTCGCAGCGCGCCGATTCGACGAGCCCGGCGTACGACGAGCGGCAGGCCGATCTCACCGGGCTCGACGACGACGGCAACGTCGAGCCCAGCGCGGCGGACGGCGGCGTGATCGGCGATCCCGAAAAGCTCCCGCCCGGTCTCGTGATCCCGGAGCTGCCCGTCCCTGTCTCGCCGAGGACCGCGCGTTACGTGCGCTTCTTCGCGACCGAAGAGAAGGGCCGGCGCGCGTTCGCGGATCGTTACAAGCGCGCGGGCCGTTATCGCGAGCCCATCGAACAAGCGCTGCGCGACGCGGATTTACCCGAGGATTTGCTCTGGATCGCGGCCATCGTGAGCGGCATGAACCCCGAGGCGGTCTCGCCCGAGGGCGCCGCGGGGCTCTTCCAGCTCATGCCGCGGACGGCGGCGCGCTACGGCCTCGCGATGAGCGAGATCGCCGACGATCGAAGGAGCCTCACGCGCGGCACCGCGGCGGCGGTCGAGCACCTCACCGACCTGTTCGCGCGCTACGGCTCGTGGGATCTCGCGCTCGCCGCGTACAACATGGGCTACGAGGCGCTCGACGAGGCGATCGTCAAATACGCCGCGCGCAAAGGCGCGAAGCCGAGCGAGCCCGCGCCGAGCGTGGAGGATCTCGCGAAGGCCAAGCTCATCCCGCGCGGGACCGCGAGCTTCGTCGCCGAGGTGCACGCGTTCGCGATCACCGCGGCGAACCGAGGCCGCTTCGATCTCGATCACGGCGAGGTCGATCCGCCGCTCGATTCAGCGGAGATCCTGGTGCCCGGCGGGACGCAGCTCCGGCTCATCGCGCAGGCCGCGGGCGTGTCCGTCGCGGTGCTGCGCAGGCACAACCCCGATCTGCTCCGCGATCACGTCCCGCAGGGAGGCGACGTCATCGTGCTCATCCCCGCGGACACGCTCGCGCGCACGTACGCGGCGTTCCCTGCGATCTACCAAAAAGAAGAGACGCGCCGCGCGGTCGCGGCCGCGCTCGCGTCCGAGGCGGCCGTCCCGCTCGCGCCGCCGCGATCGTCCGCGAGCGCGAAGGCGAGCGCCGGAGCGGGCGCGCCTCCGCCCGATCGCTTCACGCTCCCGAACGGCGTGATCGTCGAGCGGAGGCACGCGGCCGGCGCGGGCGTGACCGTCACGCCGAAGATCGAGCTCCTCGATCCTGCGCGGGGGAGGCCCACGGGCAAGGTGATCGAGCTCAGCGCGATCAGCGCCTCGCCCTCGGATCTCGCGGGCGCGCTCGAGCGCGCGGCGCAGGCGATCCGCGCGTCCGCGACGGGCGCGGGGCAAGCCGCGGTCGAGGCGCGGCGATCCGCCGGCGCGCCGGTCCGCGCGGCGCTCGGCAAGGCGCCGTATGGATCGTCGTGGATCGCGCTCGGAGACAAGCTCTTTTCGAGCGCGGATCACCCTCGCCACGGCTATGCGCTCGGCTCGCCGCTCCTGCCGCTCGCGGCGCTCGCGGTCGCGACCGATCTCGATCAACCGGCGCTGCGGGCCATGGTGGTCGTCGCGGGGCCGGTGGAGCACGCGCCGCTCAAAGACGCGGCGAGCAAGGCGCTCGGCGCCGCGCTCGCGGACGAGACGTCGATCGAGCCTCATCCGCGGGTGGATCGCGTCGCGCTCGACGAGCCGCTGCCCTCGCCGCGCATCGTGGTGGGCTGGGCGTTGCCGCCCGACGGGGCGATCGCGCGGCTCGCGATGATCGCGCTCGTGCAAGGCCAGGTCGGTCGGGTGTCGCGCGCGCTCGTCGCGGAGAAGCACGTCGCGGTGCAGGTGCGCGGGCTGCTCGACGCAGGCGCGCGCGGCTCGATCGCGGCGATCGAGGCGGTGCCCGCGGTGCCGCACGACGTCGCCGACGTCGAGCGCGAGATCGACAAAGCCATCGAGGCCTTCGCCGACAAAGGCCCCTCCGACGTGGAGCTCGACGCGTACAAAGCCAATGTCCGCGCGCGGCTCGCGGCCGACAAAGCGCGTGAGAAGGATGCTTCCAAGCTCGCGGCCATCGAGGCGAGAGCCCTCTCGGTGACGGCCGAGGAGCTCAGGGCCTATGTGCAAAAGGCCTTCTCCAAGGATCATCGGGTGATCGTGGTGACCAGGCCCAAAGAGCGTTGATGTCGCTCAAATCCCTGAAAACGCGCAGAGCTCTTCGCTCTCTTCGTCCGCCGCGGCGAGCGCGACGAGGGCTTTGTACCGCTTGCCCCAGAGCTTGCCGGCCTCGTCATCCCCGCGCATCCGCGCCGCTTCGGCCCGCGACCACGTATAAGCGCGCAGGGGCATCCGCCGGCTCTCCATCAGCGTAAAGGCGTCGAGCCACACCTCGCGATCGCCCTCCCCTTCACCGAGGAGGGTTGAGGCGAGCGCCCAATACGGCGCGGCGAGCGCGGGGGAGTCGCCGCGGTGCTGGCGGAAGAGCTGATAACGAATCGCCCTCCGCTCCTCGGCGCCCGCGCGCAAAGCCCTCTCCCAATACGTCGTCGCCGCGTCGATCGTGCCCTCCGCCTCGGGGACGAGCCATGAGGCGCGCGTCCCAAACGCACCTACCCAACCATACGCTTTGCGAGGCTCGGTGACGGCGGGGCGCCCCTCGCGCCTCGTCTTGGCGAAGGCGAGCCGCACCCATTGCGCCGTGAGATCGAGCCTCCGATCGCCCGACACCTCGGCGGCCTTGTCCGCGGCCTCGGCCGCCGCGCGCGCCTCCGCCCTCTTCGATGGAATCGACGCGAGCAGCAGCGCCCGCTCCAAGAGCGCCGCTGCGTGGACGATCGAGCGACCCGCGTCGATCGCCGACGTCGATGTCACGGCGGGCTCGATCGCTTCGAGCGCCTGCGCGTGCTCGCCCGCGACGTGAAGGGCGAGCGCCTTGGCGAGCGCGCGTGAAGCGTTGTCCGGCAGGGCGGGGGCGCCCGCTTCATCGATGGCGGTCAACGCATCTCCGCCGCGGCCCTCCATCGCGTACGCGCGCGCGGCGAGGAGCGACATCACCGAGGCTGCGCGCGCGATGGACTCGACCTGTGCTGCGCCCAAGTCAGGGTCTTTGGCGAGCTCACGCAGCTTGGAGGCGGACTTGGCGAGCGTGCTCGCCGTGGCCACGGGCCGGAGCCCACGTGTCGTATCCATCCAATCGTCGACGAGCGCGAACGAGGCGATCGGAGGGAGGATGGAGGGCTCGCCGTCGGCCTCACGGGGCTTCGCGACGTCTGCCGCCGTGCTCGCGTCGATGGGGTGACCCGAGGCGAGGAGCGCCGCGAGGAGCCGGACGCGCGCGCCCCTCGGGCGAGGGCCGTCGCGGAGCATTTGCACCGCGCTCCACGCGGCGTCGCGCCGGAGCTTACTGTCTTTGCGCTCGCTCTTCCCCACGAGACGAAGGCGCTGTGCGGCTCGAACGTCGTCGAGATCGATGGGGCCTGCCTCGACCTGATCAGGCCTCTTGGGCGTCGCGAGCCCGTTCCGCGCCGCGCACGCCACGATCGATGTCCGCACGTCTCCCCATGTCCGCGCCCAACCCTCGTGTTTGTCACGGGCGCGCTCGTCTTGAACGGTGGTGAAGAGCTCGACACCGCGCCTCGCGTCGCCGCCCAAACACAACATGGCCGCGACGACGACGCGGAGCTCCTCGTCGCGCGGATCGAACTCGGCATAACGTTTGGCCATGACGAAGGCGCGCGGCGGGTCGCCGTCGACGAGCGCGGCCTCCATCGATCGCAGCCAAACATACCAATTGGGGAAGCGGTCGAACCGCGTGATGAGCGCCGCGCGATCGCCGAGGAGCGCCGCGGATCGGCCGAGATCGGGCCCGCCCTCGGCCCGGCCCAGGTCGGTGAGCACGATGCGCTGAGACCCCTTTTTGAAGATCTCCTCCTGCGCCGAGATGCCCTCCGCGCCGAGCGCCAACCCTTGTTTGCTCGGGCTGCCCACGGCCGCGTCGACATAACGATAGATGGCCATGCGCGCGTTGATCTCTTCGGCCCGATACCGCGCGATCGGCGAGGTGACGGGCACGCGTGAGGGCAACACGAGCCAATGAATCTCTTGGCGGCAATCGGGGATCTCGGGCCCGCGCGCCGCCTCCACCGACTCCAAACATGCTTTGGCGCGGCGGGTGCCATACCACAGCTCGGCGACGGGGATCGCGACGAGGACCGCGGCGAGGACGGCGAGCGTGATCCCCCCCCAACGGAGGACGGAGCGACGAATCACGGGAGCGGGATAGGGATAATGATGGAAGGACGCGTGTTCGCGGGGCCGGGAGCGGGCTTGGGCTGCGGCTGAGGCTTGGTGCCCGGCTTGGGGAAGGGTGTCGGATAAGGCTTGGGCTTGGGCTGCACCTGCGGTGGAGGCGGCGTCGGCGCGGCGACCGAGGGCGGCGCGTCGGGAGGCGGAGTGGGCAAGGTGGACGGCGCGGTCGGATCCGAAGCGACGGTGACCGGCGCAGGCACGTTGACCGTGGGATCGGTCTTGTCCGAATCATCGCTGGATCGCCGGCCGCGGAGCGCAAAGAAGGTCGTCACACCACCGATGATCACGAACGCGATCACGCCGACCATCACGAGGGACGGGCCACCCTGCTTTTTGCGCCCGCGCGCGGGCGGCGGCGCGGGTGCGCCGATAGGCGGGGCCCCGCCATAACCGGGTCCGCCATAGCCGGCGTTACCTGCGTTGCCATAGCCTTGACCCCCATATCCCGATCCGCCGTATCCGCCCTGAGGAGCGCTGCCATAATCCGCGCTTGGGTCGTTAATGGTGGGCCCTGCCCCCCCGGGCGGCCCAGGAGGGGGGCCGGCATCAGGTTGGTACGGGACGTCGCTCGGGTCGCCGAGCACGGTTTGCCCAGGGCCGTATCCTTGGTTCGGGGGATAACCACCGTGTTGGTTGCTCATGGGGAATGAGCCGCAGACTAGGCCGACAGGCGCGTTGAAGCCATCACAAAAGGCCTCGGCGCTCGCAGAAAGCGGGCGAAGCGGGTTAAAAGATGAGACGGCGCGTAGGGCGGCGCGGGACGGTGCTCGGCGGACGCGTCTGCTGCGGCGGATCTTCGTAGCGATTCGGGCGCGGCCGGATAGGGCGGGGAGACGGCGACGGCGCGGGCGAAGCAGGTGGTTGTTGCTGCTGCGGCGGTTGCTGTTGTTGCGGCGGCTGCGACGGCTGCTCCGGGCGCTGCTGCGGGTTCTGAAACCAAGGCAGCGGGATGGGCAGCCCCGAGGGGATGATCGGGACGTTGTTCGAGCTCGATGGAGCGGGCGGAGGCGGCTGCGGCGCGCTCCCCGAAGGCTTGGGCTGGGGCGGCTTCTGCGGATAGGACTGCGGAGGCTTTTGCTGAATCGGCACCTGCGTCGCCGAGCCCGAAGGCGGCGTGGACGCGACCGGAGGATCGGCTTGCACCGAGGCCGGCGGCGGCGCGGCGGGCGCGGGGGTGTTGTGATCGTCGGCCTTGGCCCGCTGGTGCGCGAGGTAGAGCCCGCCCACGACCGCTCCCGAAATCCCCATCGCGAGGAGGAGGATCGCCGCGAGCGACGAGCCCTTCTTGGGCTTTGCGGGCGGGCGCGGAGGCAGCGCCGAGGCCCGCATACCAGCCTCGAAGCCGGGCGGATCCATCGGTGTGCCGTAGCCGTACGGCGTGATGCTCCCCGGGTACGACGGCCGCGGCCCGCTGACGGGGCCGCCCATGGGACCAGCGGGCACGAACCCGGGATCGCCGGGCGCGGTGCCGCTCGACGGCATCGGAGGACGAAACGCTTCGTATTCGGTCGCGCCTTTGGGATCGAGCGGAGGAGCGCTCGCGGTGGGCGCGATGGGCGGCGAGACGACGACGTGCGCAGGCATCGGCGTGGTCCCACCCTGGGCCGGCGTGCGCGTGCTCTGCCACGAATCTGGAAGCGAGACGTTGATCGAAGGGCCCACCGCTTGAGCTGCAGGGGGCACGTAGACCGGAGCCTCGGCCGTCTGAGGGATCGATCGCGGAGGCTCGGGCGTGCTGTTGCTGACGGGTGAAGGATGCGGCGTGATGCCCGGAAGCGAAGGGTGCGAGGCCGTCACGCTCGGCGCGTTGACCGCGAGCGCGAAGGGCTCGAGCGCCTCGCGGAACGCGGTGGCCGAGGGCCATCGGTTCTTGGGGAGCGGGTTCATCGCGCGGTGGATCACGTCGACCAGCTCGGGCGCGGCGCCCGGCATCAGATCGCTGAGGCGCGCGATGCGGCCGGTCATGTACGCCTGCGCGATCTCGTGCGGATCGTCGCCGCCCACGGGCCTGCGGCCCGCGAGCATCTCGAAGATGATCACGGCGAGCGAGAACACGTCGGCGGTCGCGTCGACAGCGTCGGCCGAATACGCCTGCTCCGGCGCCATGTATTCGGGCGTGCCCATGATCACGCCGGGCCGCGTGAGGCCGCGCGCCATCTCGCCCGTCACCTTGAGCTTGGCGATGCCGAAGTCGAGCAGCTTGAGGAGCGGCTGGCCTTTGTGGCCCGACGTGATCATCACGTTGTCGGGCTTGAGATCGCGGTGGACGATGCCCTCTTTGTGCGCGGCCTCGACGCCGTCGAGCATCTGCATCGCGTACTCGAGCGCGTCCGGGTACCCGAGCCGCTGGCCCGCCTTGTACAGATCTTCGTACAACGTCTGGAGCGTCTTTCCGCGGACGAGCTCCATCACGATGAAGGCTTGGCCGCCCTTGTCGGCGGACGTCTGATCGACGTCGGTCACCTGCACGACGTGCGGGCTCTTGATCTTGGCCGAGACGCGCGCTTCTTGGAGGAAGCGTTCGACCAAGCCGCGGCGGCGCGACAGCTCGGGGTGGAGGAACTTGAGCGCGACGGTCGTGCCCAGCATCTCGTGCTGGGCCTCGTAGACGCTGCCCATACCGCCGTCGCCGATGAGGCGGATGAGGCGGTACTTGTTGTTGATGACTTGTCCTGCTTGAGGGCGCATCGACGGGGTCCGTGGGGAGCTGGGTCGCGGCGCGGGCGACCCCTGCGCGAAGAGTGTCACACGGCTATGGACGGGCGACACGCGAAAATCGTGTCTCTTTTTTTCACCGGCGACGAGCTGAGGGCAAGAGCCCTCACGTGAGGCGCTCGACGTAGGTCGCGGCTCCGCATCCGCGGGTCGCTCGACCGCGCGAAGCCCTTGGTCGCCGCGCGCCCCCGAGGTAGGGCGAGATCATGCTCCCGCTCCCCCTCCTCGATGCGTTGATCGATCATCTCCTGGCCGAGGATTTGTCCGGCGGCGACCTCACGACCGAGGCGTGCGTCGACGAGGCGGCCCGCGCCGAAGGCCGCGCGGTCGCGCGCGCGCCGCTCGTCGCCTGCGGCGGGCTCGTCTTCGAGCGGGTGTTCAAGCGCCTCGATCCGTCGGCGCAGGTCGATGCGATCGTGCGCGAAGGCGCGGCGGTGAGCGCGGGCGACGTGCTCTTCCGCGTGAGGAGCAGCGCGCGCGCGGTGCTCATGGGCGAGCGCACGTCGCTCAACCTGGTGCAGCGGATGAGCGGCATCGCGACGACCGCGCGCAGGTACGTGGAGGCGCTCCCCAAGGGCGCGGCGACGCGCATCACCGACACGCGCAAGACCACGCCGGGGCTCCGCGCGCTCGAGCGCTACGCCGTGCGGACGGGCGGCGCGCACAACCATCGCAACGACCTCGGCAGCGCGGTGTTGATCAAGGACAACCACCTCGTCGCGGCGGGCGGCATCCGCGAGGCCGTCGCGCGGGCCAAGGCGCGCGCGCCGCACACCTCCAAGATCGAGGTCGAGGTCGCGTCGCTCGCCGAGCTCGACGAGGCGCTCGCCGCGGGCGCCGACATCGTGATGCTCGACAACTTCTCGATCGAGGACGTGCGCCGCGCGGTGCGCTACGTGCGCGATTTGCCGGGCCACAAGCCGATGATCGAGGTCTCGGGCGGCATCACGCTGCCGCGCATCCCCGAGCTCGCGGAGGCGGGCGTCGACACCATCAGCGTCGGCGCGCTCACGCACTCGGCGCCCGCCGCGGACATCGCGCTCGATCTCGATCTCATCACCGGCCAAGCGTCGTGATCGATCTCGACGAGGCCGCGATCGTCGCGCGCCTCTCCGCGATCGGCGTGGCGTCCCCCGTGTCGATCGCCGCGCTCACGGGCTCGACCAACGACGACGCGCGCGCCGCGGCGATCGCGGGCGCGCCGCACGGCGCCGCGTTCCTCGCGGACGCGCAGCACAAAGGCAGGGGGCGCGGCGGCCATTCGTGGCACTCGCCGCCGGGTGAGAACCTCTACCTCTCGATCGTGCTCCGGCCCGCGGGCATCGCGCCGAGGGAGCTCGCGCCGCTCACGCTGGCGATCGGCGTCGCGGTCGCGCGCGCGATCGAAGCTCGTTTGCCCGAGGGATCGCGCGCGTCGATCAAGTGGCCGAACGACGTGCTCGTGGACGGGCGCAAGATCGCGGGCGTGCTCGTCGAGAGCGCGCTGCGCGCGGGCGCGATCACGGCCGTCGTCGCGGGCGTCGGCGTGAACGTCAAAACACTCAATTTTCCGGCTGAATTGGCCGATCGCGCGACGTCGATCGCGCTCCTCGGCGCGCGCGATCGCGATCGATCGTCGCTCGCCGCCGCGCTCATCGCGGGCATCACGCGCGCCTCCGATCGCTTCGAGGCCGAGCGCCTCGCGCCGTTCCTCGACGATCTGCGCGCGCGCGATCACCTCCTCGGCCGGCCCCTCCACGCGCTCGAAGCGCGCGGGATCGGCGCCGGCGTGCGCGACGACGGCGCGTACGTGATCGAGGTCGAGGGGGGCGCGCGCGTGCCCATCACGAGCGGCGCGATCGAGGTCCCTTGATTTGAACTAACGATCGCCGCGCACGAACTCTTCGAAGACCGCGACGTCGCGCGGGGATCCGAGCACGAGCGGGACGCGCTGATGGAGCTTGTGCGGCTCGATGTCCAAGATGCGCTCTCTGCCCGTGGTGGCCTTGCCGCCCGCGGCCTCGAAGACGAAGCCGAGCGGGTTCGCCTCGTAGAGCAGGCGGAGCTTGCCGTCTTTGCTCTTCTTGTCGGCGGGGTACGCGAAGATGCCGCCCTTCAAGAGCGTGCGGTGCGCGTCGGCCACGAGCGAGCCGACGTAGCGCGCGCCGTACGGCCGGCTCGTCGCCTTGTCCTCTTCTTTGAGCCACGCGTTCCAGCGGCGGACGTCCTCGGTCCAGAGCGCGCTGTTGCCCTCGTTGATCGAATACGTCTTGCCCTTGTCGGGGATGCGGATGTTCTCGTGCGAGAGGAAGAACTCGCCCACGGTCGGGTCGTACGTGAAGCCGTGGACGCCGCCCGAGGCGCCCGTCGAGAGCACGAGCATCGTCGACGATCCGTAGAGCACGTAGCCGGCGGCGAGCAGCTCGCGGCCGGGCGCGAGGAAGTCTGCGTCCGACGCGATGCCCGCGTTGTCCTTGCGGCGCAGCACGCCGAAGATGGTGCCGATCGAGATGTTGACGTCGATGTTGGACGAGCCGTCGAGCGGGTCGAACACCACCACGTACTTGGCGCGCGGATCGGTGGAGAGCACCTTGATCTCTTCCATCTCTTCGCTCGCGATCGCGGCGCAGTGGCCGCGCCGCCCGAGCGACGAGATGAGCGTCTCGTTCGCGACCTCGTCGAGCTTCTGCACCTCCTCGCCTTGCACGTTGGTCTCGCCCGTGTACCCGAGGATGTTGGCGAGCCCCGCGCGCCGCACCTTCGAGGTGATGAGCTTCGACGCGAGCGCGATCTGGTTGAGCAGCGACGTGAACGCGCCCGTCGCGGCCGGAAACCCCATCATCCCCTCCAAGATGTACGTCTCGAGCGGGATGCCGATGCGAGAGCTCGCGGGGGCCGGTGATCGCCAAGAGTGTTGAGGGTTATCCATGGTGTCTCCTCGGAGGGCCTATCGGCGCGCGCGCCGATGCGCTAGGCCGACGAGCCGATATCGTCGATCCACTCCGAGGGAGCAAGTCCATGGCCTTCACTGATCGGGTAAAAGAGATCCTGTCCTGGTACTCGTCCGAGAACCCCGGCACGCTCACCAACATCGCGCGCCTCTTGAACCACGGCACGCTCGCCGGGACGGGCAAGCTCGTCATCCTCCCGGTCGATCAAGGCTTCGAGCACGGCCCCGTGCGCTCGTTCGCGCCGAACCCCGCCGCGTACGACCCCGCGTATCACTACGAGCTCGCCATCGACGCGGGCTGCAACGCGTACGCGGCGCCGCTCGGGTCGATGGAGCAGTGCGCGGGCAAATTCGCGGGCCAAGTGCCGCTCATCCTGAAGGTGAACAACAGCGACACGCTCGCCAAGATGGAGCCTTGCTCGGCCATCACGTCGTCCGTCGAGGACGCGCTCCGCCTCGGCTGCGTGGGCATCGGCTACACCATTTATCCCGCCTCGGGCCAGCGCAACACGATGTATCAGGATCTCCGTGAGATCACGATCGAGGCCAAGCGCAAGGGCCTTGTCTCGGTGGTGTGGAGCTATCCGCGCGGCACGGGGCTCTCCAAGGCGGGCGAGACGGGCATCGACGTGTGCTGTTATGCGGCGCAGATCGCGGCCCAGCTCGGCGCGCACCTCATCAAGGTCAAGCCCCCTTCGGCGCACATCGAGCAAGAAGAGGCCAAGAAGGTCTACGAGAAATATCAAATCCCGATTGGCACGCTCTCCGAGCGCATCAAGCACGTGGTCACCTCGTGCTTCGGCGGCAAGCGCATCGTCATCTTCTCGGGCGGCGAGGCCAAAGGCACCGACGCCGTGCTCGAAGAGGTCCGCCAGCTCGCGGCGGGCGGCTCGTTCGGCTCCATCATGGGCCGCAACGCGTTCCAGCGCCAAAAGCCCGACGCGCTCAAGCTCCTCGCCGACGTGATGAGCATCTACAAGCAAGCCAGCTGAAGAGCTGAAGAGCGATGGATCAGCCCGCGCTCGACAACCGGACGGACTTCACGGTTCACCCGCAGTTGCTCCTCGATCGCGACGGCGAAAAGCTCTCCATCATCGTCAAAGCCACGTTCGATCTCCACCTCGGAGGAGCCGAGGTGGAGCTCGCGCCGCCCGAGCGCCAAAGGCCCGTTCGCTTCGCCGACGAGCCTTGGGACAAGGACTCTCCCGAGAGCGTCGCGCTGCCCGCCGACGTGTGCATCCGCAAGCCCGGGACCGACGTCCTCGTGGTCGCGAACGCGTTTGCGCCCGGCGGCGCGGCCGTCCCTTCGTTCGACGTGCGCGTCGAGGTGGGCGCGCTCGCCAAGTCCATCACGGTGTTTGGGAGGCGCCTTTGGAGGGAGCGGGGTGAGGGGCTCACCGCGCCTTCGCCCATCGCCGAGATCGCGATGCGGTATGAGCACGCGTGGGGCGGGCGGGACGATAAAGACCCTTCCGCGCTCGTCGAGGAGCCTCGGAACCCCATTGGGAGGGGCGTCGCGCGCGATCCCTCGGCGCTCACGCACGCGCTCGCCCCGAACCTCGAAGACCCATTGGCTCCCCTCCGCAACGCGGGCACCGCGCCGCCTCCCGCGGGGCTCGGCCCCATCGGGCGGAGCTGGGAGCCGAGGCGCCGTTACGCGGGCACGTACGACGCCGCGTGGCAGGAGCAGAGAGCGCCTCTCTTGCCGGACGACTTCGACGATCGCTTCAATCAATGCGCCTCGCCCGGCCTCATCGCCGATCCCCCGCTCCGCGGAGGAGAGCTGGTGAAGCTCTTGAACCTCACGCCGGGCGGAGGTGCGGTGTCGTTCGCGCTCCCGACCATCGCGTTGGAGATCGCGATCCAGGTCAAAGACAGGCCCCTCGCGATCGCGACACCCCCGCTCGACACGCTCCTCATCGACACGAGGGCCGTGAGCCGGGGCGAGCCCATCGCGGTCGAGATGGTCTATCGGGCGTACGTGCCCGCGCCCCGCCGGATGAAGCACGCGCGCGTCGTGGTGCGCGAGAGGATGGGCGCATGAAGCTCGATCTCGCGATCGTCGGGGTCGGCGCCGTGACCCCCGTCGGGCTCGGCGCGCTCCCAACGGCCATGGCGTGCCGCGCCGCGGCTGCGGTCATGCGTGAGGCCCCGCTCGCGGACGCGCGCGGCGAGGGCGTCACCATGTGCTTTTTGCCCATCTTCGATCCTCGGCTCGAAGGGCGAGAGCGCGCGATCGCGCTCGGCGCCCGGGCGTTCGAAGAGGCGTTGGCGTCCATCGGCCCCCTCCTCGAAGGCGCGCGCGTCAAGGTCCTCGTGAGCTTCGATGAGGACACGGAGGATCGCTATGGCCCCCTCTCGCAGGCCGCCAAGGAGGTCGCTCAAAGCCTCCTTTCCGCGTCCATCGAGGGCTCGGCCGCGGGCCCGGGCGCGGCGCTCTCGGCCGCGGCGGAGGGCCTCGCGTCAGGCGCGTTCGACATCGTTGTTTGGGGCGGCGTCCACACCGATTATGACGTCGCGCGCATCGCCGCGCTGGCGCGCGCCGACAGGCTCTTTCGGCCGGACAACGTGGACTCTCTCATCCCCGGCGAGAGCGCGGCGTTCGTCGCGTTGATGCGGCCCAAAGACGCAAAAAAGCGCGGCGCGCGCGCGTTCGCCTCGATCCAGAGCGCCGCGTGGGCCGTCGAGCGCGCGCGGCCCGACAACGATGAGCCTGCGTTTCGGGCGACGGGGCTCACAGAGGCCCTGCGCGGCGCGCTCGATCCGCTCCTCGCGAAGGGCCTCGCGGCGGGGTGGGTGATGACGGATCTCTCCTTCGAGAGCTACCGTCTTTATGAGCTTCAAGCGGCGACTCTCCGGCTCTCCAAGGCGCTCGTGGAGCCTTATCTCGTGGACAGCCCCGCGCAGCGGATCGGCGCGCTCGGCGCGGCCGCGGCGCCTCTGCACCTGACGCTCGCGGCCGAGGCGTACCGTCGTGCCTTTGCGCCGCACGCTCATGGCATCTCCATCGCTGGGGGCGAGGGCGGCGATCGGTCGGTCATCCTCTTCGGCGCTCCTCCGCCCTGATCCATTCCTGCTCTCTTGGCGGGCGTCGAGGCCACGATTTTTTTCTTTCGACGAGATCCCTTATTGCACGCCGTGTGCCTCTCAAGAAATGATTGAGGTTTTCGGTCGCGAAATGGGCGGCCGCCAGGCGGCCCGCCATCTCTCCAAACAAATCTCGGCGCGCTGGGTTGACGGCTCTGCTCGAAGAATTAGAGAGGCGCGCGCCATGGGAACCGCCGATATCACCCTTCGCCATTTGACACACGAGCACCCGGATGCCCTGCTCCAGGGCTTGCCATTTCCACGTGCCGAGGTGGTGGGCTGGCTCGACTCACAACGCACCGCCGTCTCGATCGAAAGAAGGCCCGACAAGGGGCTCGCGCTCCGCGTCAACGGCGAACCGCGCACCTTGTCGGTCGAGATCGAGCACTCGCTCCGCGGCACGATGGGGCGTCGCGTCCACAAGGTACAAGCCTTGTTTCCGCCGGATTGGCCTTCGGACCGCGAGGGTCCGCCGCCGCCCATCGCCACGTTGGTGATCGTGCTCTCGGGTCGCAAAGAGCCCTGGCCCAAGGAGCACGAATACCGGACCGGCTGGCCCGAGCTCGGGTGGAGCGGGGTGCGGTATTACGTGGATGCCGTCTACCAATGTACGGTGGAGGAGCTGTGCAATCGCGGGAGCGTGTTTTGGCTCGCGTTTACGCCGCTCGCGCGGGACATCACCGCGCACAAAATCCGCGAAATCGTGCGCGCAATCAGGGAGAGAGTGGCAGCGCACGAGGAGCGCGCTGAGCTTTATGCAGCGATGTTGGTGCTGGCCGACATCGCACCTTGGGGATATAACGTTCGAACGGAGATCGAGGCCATGATCGAGGACGACGAAGAGGACGTGGATCTGATGACGGTGAGCGTCACGTTGCAGAGAGCCTTTGAGAAAGGCAAGCAGGAGGGCATCGAGCGGGGTAAGCACGAAGGGCTCGAGCTTGGCAAGCAGGAAGGGATCGAGATCGGCAAACACGAAGGGCTCGAGCTTGGCAAGCAGGAAGGGATCGAGCTTGGCGAGCGGAAGGCCGTGACAGGCATGTTGCGCCACCTCTTCATGCGCCATGCAGGCCGCCCGCCGACCGAAGCCGAGCAACGGGCGCTCTCCGCCAAGGCTCACGCCGGAGACCCCGACGAGGTTCAACATCTCGCCCTCACCCTCGAAGGCGAGCGCCTCATTACGTGGCTCACCGATGCACGCACCGCCCTCGCCTCAACGGCCCGTTGAGCCCGCCGAGCCACGAGCGCACACGTGTTGATAGTCATTTGCATCGCACGGGCGCAAGCACATTGCGCTTGCAAGCCGGCCCGAGCTTGGCATGATGAGCGCGATGCGTGATGGAGCACGCGTACGTCGTTGGTCTCAGCGCCGCCGGGCGCCGCGGCCCTTCTACGTGCTCGTAGCGCTGCTCCAGGTGTTGCTCGGTTTGGCCTCCTTCCAAATCGCGGAGCTCGGCCATTTCACCGCCGAGGTCGCCGAAGAGGCAGGGCTCATCCCTTCTGTTCAATTG
Source organism: uncultured Polyangiaceae bacterium (assembly GCA_964437785.1). Classification (GTDB taxonomy): domain Bacteria; phylum Myxococcota_A; class Polyangia; order Polyangiales; family Polyangiaceae; genus CAYTJL01. Next base: position 14,870 of record CAYTJL010000015.1, on the reverse strand, counting down.
CCCGACGACCCGCGCGAAAACGAGCCTGGGCACGAGTGCCCGCCGGGCTGCCCCAAGTGCCATCACGTCCACCCATCGAACGCGGCGATCCCCTGGTGGACCTTGCCCGCGCCCTCGACGTGGGTCGTGCTCGCTTTCATCGTCGTCGATTTCCCCGCCATCGTAGGAGCTCCGTTGGAGCTGCCCCCGATGCAGGTGTATCGGCCACCGAGGCCCGCGCCCGTCCTCACCTAATCATTCTCATGAATGAGGGGCCGGTCCCCCCGCGCGCGACAGCGTCGCGCGCAAAGGGATCTGCCGCCTCCGAGGTGTGGTTTTGCCCTTCGGCCAAAGGCCGTTGAGAGCGCGGAGCAGTGTCGATGAACAGGCCCGATCGAGCGCGTGGTGCGTCGTGGGGGAGATGTCTCTTCGGGGTGCGGTGGAGCGCGTTGCTCCTCACCCTCGCCGCATGCAACGGTTCGCCGCCGGCGGCGCAGAACGCCGGCGACCCCGGCGACGCCGGCCCAAAGCGCCCTCCCCGACTTCATGTCTCGGACGAGGTCCTCCGCGACGCGGGGATCGAGGTCGCGAAGGTGTCCAAACAACCCCTCGCCAAACACCTCACGCTGCCAGGTGAGGTGACCGCGATCCCCGACCGGAGCGCGCGCCTCTCGACCCCTGTCGCCGGGCGGATCGAGCGCGTGACGTTCAACGAGGGCTCGGTCGTCGCGCGCGGCGATCGCCTGGCGATCGTGCGCGTCCCCGACCTCGGGAAGGTGCGAGGTGCCTTTGCCGCCGTAGGAGCGCGGGCGACCGCGGCGAAGGCCCAATTCCAGCGCACCAAGAAGCTGCGCGCCGACGGCCTCGCGAGCGAGCAGGACGTCATCAACGCCGAGGCCGAGGCGCGCTCCCTCGACGCCGAAGCAGCGGCGCTCGGCGATCAGCTCGCGGCGCTCGGGATCGGCGCTTCGGGCGGCGCCTCGTTCGATCTGCCGTTGATCGCGCCGGTGTCAGGCGTGGTGACGAAGCGCGCGGCGGTCGTGGGGCAGCCCATCGCCGCCGATCAGAGCATCGCCGAGATCGCCGACCTCCGCGAGGCATGGTTCCTCGCGCGCGTCTACGAAAAGGACCTCGCCCACGCGCGCGCCGGCGCCGAAGCCGAGGTGCGGCTCAACGCATATCCCAATGAGATCTTCTCCGGGAAGGTGAGCCTCGTCGGCGCGCAGGTCGACGCGACCGCGCGCGCCGTCACCGCGCGGATCCACCTCACCGATCGCGCAGGGCGCCTCCGAATCGGCCTCTTCGGGACAGCCCATGTCACGATCGACGGCGCCTCGCAGGGAGACGCGCTCACCGTGCCTCGCTCCGCGCTCACCACCCTCCATGGCAACGAGGTGGTGTTCGTCCGCGGGCCCGACGGCGATTTCGAGCCCAGGAGGGTGATCACGGGGGAGGCTTCGCCGGGGAGGGTGGCTGTCCTCGCCGGGCTCGGCGAGGGTGACGACGTCGTCGTGCGCGGGGTGTTCTCACTCAAGAGCATCGCGCTCCGCGCGGCGATCGCCGAGGAGGAGCCGTGAACGCGCTCTCCGCCATCGTCCGTCTGTCGCTCCGCAACAGGCCCATCGTGCTGCTCATGACAGCGCTCTTCCTCGTGGCGGGCTGGCGCGCGGCGCTCGCCTTGCCGGTGGACGCGGTCCCGGACGTCACCACCGTTCAAGTGCAGGTCATCACCTCGGCGCCCGCGCTCTCCCCGGTCGAAATCGAGCACTACGTCACGGTGCCGGTCGAGCGCGCCATGGCGGGGATCCCGCGCAGCGCCGAGGTGCGGTCGATGTCCAAATACGGTATCTCGCTCGTCACCGTCGTCTTCGAGGACGGCACCGACGTCTACCGCGCTCGCCAGCTCGTCGGCGAGCGCCTGCGCGAAGCCGAGTCGGCGGTGCCCACCCGCTACGGCACGCCGCAGATGGGGCCCATCTCGACGGGGCTCGGCGAGATCTATCAATTCGTGGTCGAGAACGACGCGATGACCATGATGCAAAAGAAGGAGCTGCTCCAATGGGTCATCGCTCCTCAGCTCCGCACCGTGCCCGGCGTGGTCGACGTCAACGCGATCGGAGGCCACGAGAGGCAATATCAAATCATCCTCGATCCCAAGCGACTCCAGGCGTTCGGCGTCAGCCTCGCGCAGATCGCCGCGGCGATTCAGCGGTTCAACGCCAACACCGGCGGTGGATACGTGGAGCACGAGGGCGAGCACCTCGTCGTCGGCGCCGAAGGGCTCGTGCGCTCCCCCAAAGACCTCGAACAGGTGGTCGTCGCGTCGAGCGCGGGCGGGGCGCCGCTCACGCTCGGCGCGCTCGGCGAGGTGCGGTTTGGGCCGCACATCCGCCGCGGCGCCTCGACCAAAGATGGCAAAGGGGAGGTCGTCACCGGCGTGACCCTGATGTTGATGGGGGAGAACGCGCGCACGGTGACCGAAGGGGTCAAAGCGAAGATCGCGGCGCTCACTCCCTCGCTCCCTCCCGGGACGCGCATCGAGCCCCTTTATGATCGCTCGGCGCTCGTCGCGCGGACCATCACCACCGTGGGGAAGAACCTGCTCGAAGGGGCGGCGCTCGTGATGTTGGTGCTGCTCGTGGTGCTCGGCGACGTGCGCGCGGGGATCGTCGTCGCCGTCACCATCCCGCTCTCTTTGTTGTTCGCGATCACGGCGATGAACGCGCTCGGGCTCTCGGGCAACCTCATGAGCCTCGGCGCCATCGACTTTGGCCTGTTGGTGGATGGAGCGGTGATCATCGTCGAGAACGCGGCGCGGAGGCTCTCCGAGCGCGGCGCGCGATCCCCTCATCCCCTCTCGGACGAGGAGCGGATCGCCGTCGTCGAAGAGGCGACGCTCGAGGTGCGCGCGGCGAGCGTGTTCGGCGAGGCCATCATCGCGGTCGTGTATCTGCCCATCTTGTTCCTCAGCGGGACGGAGGGAAAGCTGTTTCGGCCCATGGCGGCGACGGTGCTCCTGGCGCTCCTCGGGGCGTTCGTCTTCTCACTCACGTTGGTCCCCGTGCTCACGAGCTACATCGTGCGGCCTTTGCCCGAGCACCACGAGACGTGGCTGATGCGGCAGGCGCAAAGGCTCTTTGGGCCGATCCTCGATACGGTGATGCGGAGGCGCGCCGCGGCCCTCGCGGTGAGCGTCGCCTGCCTCGCGGTCGCGGCGACGCTCTTTACGAGGCTCGGCGCGGAGTTCGTACCTCAGCTCGACGAGGGCGACGTGCTCGTCGAGGCGCGGTGTTTGCCCGGCGTCTCGCTCACGCGATCGACCGAGCTCTCGACGCGCATCGAGCGGGCGCTCCTCGGCGTGCCCGAGGTGACCCACGTGGTGAGCAAGACGGGCTCTCCCGATCTCGCGACGGACGCGATGAGCATCGCGGAGACCGACGTTTACATCGGGTTGAAGCCGGAGGCGGCGTGGCGCCCGGGGCTCACCAAACAAGCCCTCACGAAGCAGATCGCGGCGCTGCTCCAAGCGCGGGTGCCCGAGGTCGCGGTGGGCATCTCGCAGCCGATTCAAATGCGCACCAACGAGCTCGTGGTGGGCGTCAAATCGGACGTCGCCGTGGTCATCTATGGCCCTGACCTCGCGGAGCTCGCGCGGCTCGGCGAGGAGGTGAAGCGCGTCGTCAAAGGGATCTCCGGGGCGGCCGACGTCCGGGTCGAGCAGGTCGCGGGGCTCCGTTATCTGCGCGTGATCCCCTCGCGCGCGCGGCTCGCGCAACATGGCCTCTCGATCGAGGACGTCAATCAGCTCACGGAGGCCATCGCGGTGGGCTATCCGGCGGGCGAGGTGCTCGAAGGCGAGAAGCGCTTTGGGATCGTGCTCAAGCTCGATCGGCCGTTCGACGGAGATCTCGACTCCATCCGGGCTCTGCCGCTCTTTACGGGCGAGGGCAAGCTCGTGCCGCTCGGGGACGTCGCGGAGGTGCGCATCGACGAGGGCCCTGCGGCGGTGAACCGAGAGAGCTTGTCGCGGCGGCTCGTGGTCGAGCTCAACGTGCGCGGCCGCGACATGATCTCGGTGGTCCGCGAGGCGGAGCGCGCGGTGAACGCGCGGGTGAAGCCCGCGACGGGATATCGTATCGCGTGGAGCGGTCAATTCGAGCACTACCTGGAGGCGAAGGAGCGTTTGACCATCGTCGTCCCCATCGCGCTGCTGCTCGTCGGCGCGCTGCTCTGGATGTCGTTTCGATCGGCGCGCGCCGCGCTGCTCATCTTCTCGGCGGTGCCGTTCGCGATCGTCGGCGGCGTGGTCGCGCTCTGGGCGAGGCAAATCCCCTTCTCGATCTCGGCCGCGGTCGGGTTCGTGGCGCTCTTCGGCGTCGCGGTGTTGAACGGGCTCGTCCTCGTGTCGTTCGCGCGTCAGCTCGAAGATCGCGGCGAGAGCCCTGCTCAAGCGATCATCGAGGCGGCGAAGCTCCGGCTCCGGCCGGTGCTCGTGACGGCGCTCGTCGCGTCGCTCGGGTTCGTGCCCATGGCGGTGTCGGCGGCGCCGGGGGCCGAGGTGCAAAGACCCCTCGCGACGGTGGTCATCGGCGGGATCGTCACCGCGACGTTGCTCACCTTGCTCGTCTTGCCCGTGGTGTATGCCTATTTCGGCGAGCGAGGGGGTAGGCCAAAGGCGACATGATGCCTGTTGATCACAGGCTCGATCGATAAGCCGCGATGGCCTGCTCCTGCTCGGGGACCCAATCGCGCGGATCGAGCCTGATCGGCCGGCCCGTGATGGCATAGAGCTCGCGGACGAGCCATGTCCGCTCGGCCGGGGAGCAAAGGCCCTTGTCGAGCTCGTCGAGGACGACGCGCGGCGCGTGCGGCGCGCCCCGGCGATACCGAGCCTCGCGCGCAAACGCATGTTCGCGGAGGTAGGCGCGCCAGCGCGACGGGTCGGTCGAAGGCCGAACGAGGTATTCGGGCGCGGGCGGCTCGGGCACGTCGCGCGGGTCGCTCAGCGCGAGCGCGAGCGTGGGGGGTTGGCGCTCGCCCACGTCGGGCAAAGCAGGCTCCGCGATCGCGATCTCGTCATCGCCCGCCTCGACCTGCTCCAAGAGGCGAGCGCCGGTGATGCGCTCGAGCGCGCCGCCCGCCGCGACCCGAATCGCCTCTTCTGGGCTGTCGAGGAGCGCGACGAGGCCGGGGATGAACGAGCCCAACCCTGCCCACCCGAGCGCGTGGATCAACGATGGAGAAGGCGACGCAAACGCCCTCTCCGCCAAGGCGCGCGCGCCGTCCCAAGGCTCGATGCCCGCGATAGCGACGCCCGTCGCGGCGTCAGCCTCGTGCAAACGCTCCATGACTCCATCGCGGAGGAGGGGATCGCCCGTCAACGCAGCAGCGATGAGCGCCGACGTACGAAGGGGCTTGTCGTCCCCTTGGATCGCCGCGGTGAGGAGCGATGTCATGGGGCGACGCGCGCGGGCGCACGCGAGCGGGATGAGCGCGCGCGCCGCGACCTGAGGCTCGTCGTGCGCGGCGGCCCAAAGGTCCTCGGTCGTCGCGAGCCCTCGCCGGACGAGCACCTCCACCGCCGTTGCGCGGACGATCGGGGAGAGGTCCTTTTGCAAGGTGCCGAGCGCGAGCGGCAAATGCGGGTGAGGCACGAGCGCGAGCGCGGCGCCGATCGCATCCGCGATCATCGTGTCTTGCTCGCACGAGAGGAGCGCGTGCTCGACGAGCGCGAGCGTGTCCCGCCCGCGGACGGAGCCGAGCGCCACGCCGAGCGCGAACGCGCGGCTCGGATCGCGGGCGGGAGCGCCGGAGACAAACGAAGGGAGATGCCGAATCGCGGCGTGCCCCATGGCGACGATGGCGTCCATCGCCGCGAGGAGCCGTTGCTCCAAACCACGCACGCTCCGCCAAGGCTCGCCGGGCAGAGGCGCGCGCTGAATTCCCACCATCGCGATCTCTTCGAACAGCTCGCGGGCCCGATCGCGCACAAAGGCATCTTCGCTCACGACGCGCGGGAGCGTTCGGACGAAGCCCGGCGGGGGAGGGTCCGAAGGAGCCGCCTCGGGCTTCGCGGCCTTGGTCGCTTTGGGCGTTGGCGAAGGGGGCTTTGCGCGCGCTTTGAGCGCAGCGACAGCGCCTTTGAGGTCTTCGAAGGTCGAGGGCGCGGGCGGCGGCTCGGGCCGCCGCCGATCGCGGCGGGCCAAGCGTGCTTTGGGGACAACGATGTCCGGCGCGAGCGAGGGCCGGTCGAGCGCGCAGAGCCTCGGGACATCGATGCTCGCGAGGAGGTCGGGGAGCGCGGGGGCCAAAAGAGGCTCGGTGTGCGCGCGATCGGCCGCGTGATCCAGGTGCTCGACGGCCCGTTCGAGGCAGGCGCGCGCCGCGATCGCATAAGGGGCTTGCCCCTCGGCGCTGAGCGCCTCCAAGGCCGCGAGGGATCGCTCGCGCGCGGCGTGGAGGGCCGTCGCGGCCTCGCGCCGCCCGTCAAACGCGTCGTACACCGAGGTGAGCGCGGCGGCGATGGCCTCCGCGACGGGCGCGAGATCCACGGAGGGCTCGGCCTCTCCCAGCGTGAGCGCGGCGCGGCGCAGCCGTTCGTGCGCGGCTTCGAGGTTCGGTGTCACCCTCTCTCCCTACACGGGTTCACGGCGCGAGCCAAGCGAGGATTCCCATAGGCGCCGGCCTTCGCTCATGATAAGGGTGCCAATCGATGCCTATCGTTCACGAGGTAAAAGGCGCGGAGTGCCTGGCCTCCATCGCGGCCCAGGTTGGGCTTGCCGATCCCGACGTGATCTATTCTCACCCGGACAACGCCGCGCTCCGCGACGCGCGCCCCAATTGGAACGTGCTCGGCCGGGGAGATCGGGTGACGATCCCCGATCGCGAGGTGGGCGAGGTCGAGGTCCCCTCGGGCAAGGCTCACACCTTCTCCGTCAAACGGCCCAAGGTCGAGGTCGTCGTTCGTATCTTGACCGATCGGGACGAGCCGCTCGCGGGCGCTCCTTATCTCCTCTCGATGGGGGAGTCCGACGTCGAGGGCAAGACCGACGGCGACGGCTTCGTCCGGGCGAGCGTCGATGTGGCGCTCACCGCAGTTGATTTGTACCTTTGGGCCGAAGACCCGGGCGCGGAGGTGCCTTCAGACGCGTTCCGGCTCGGGCTCGGCGCGCTGCCTCCTCCGAGCGAGGCCGAAGGCGCCCAATCCCGCCTCCAGAACCTCGGCTATTTCGTCGGCGCGTCGGACGGCGAGCGCGAGCCGAGGACGACCCACGCGATCAAGGCGTATCAAGCCAAAAAAGGGCTCCCGATCACGGGCGATCTCGACGACGACGCCAAACACGCGTTGGAGCAGGACCATGGCGCGTGACAAGCGGGGTTGGCCGGAGCCCGCGCCCGTCTCCATCGCGCGGGTGAGCGCCGGCAAGGGCCATCACAACACGCTCAAGCTCGGGTATTGCTTTCTCTATCTCACGTTGATGGACGACGACATGTGTACGCCGCTCGCGGACGCCTCGTACAGCATCAAAGGCGTGAAGACCGGCTTCTCCTTGAGCGGCCAATCCGATGCGGAGGGCGTGGTGCGGCACGAGCGCGTGCCCGACGACCATTACGAGCTCACGTGTGAGGGCGCGACCGAGCGGGTCGAGCTGCTCTTCAACCACCATCGCGCTCGCCACGAGGGGCGCCCGTGGCCGCTGCGCATGCGCGGCGTCGAGAGGGAGGGTTGATATGGCGCTCCAGCTGGGGTGGTGGCCCAAAGAGGACAAGAAGCTCGTAAAGAAGGTCCAAGCAGGCGAGCGCACGGACTTCGGCCTGGAGATCACGGGCGACGACCCCACGGTGACGGACGACGGCACCGAAGGCCGCGTCAAGATCCTCGAGGCCGAGGGATCCAACCGAGACAAAGGCAAGAGCGAGGTCGCGGAGCGAAGGCTCATCTGCACCTTTCACGGCGCGTGGTACCGCGACACGTCGGGCCCGAAGCCGGCGCTCGTGTTCGACGTCTTCACGAGCGCCAAAGGAAAGCCCAGGAAGAAGAGCGAGATCGAGAGGCTCGGCGACTGGGAGGTCCAAGGATACGACCCCGAGTGTTACCCCGGGCTCGGCGTCGACGGCTTCGCGCTCATCTTCGTGAGCCGCCTCTTCCCCGTCAATTTCCCCTTCTTCCTCGACTCCGAGACCGAGGGCAGCTTCATCGAGCTCGAGGCCGTCGCGGAGTCCGGCCCGGTTGACTCCCCAACGACGCTCGCGACCTCGAAGGTGCTCAACGTGCCTATCCGGCGCACGTTCGAGGTCCACTCGACGACGAAGGGCCCCGACGGCCTCATGCCTTATACGGACAAGCTGATCGGCAACGTGGTCCTCCACCACGAGAGCTTCCTCATGCAAGGCGCCAAGCCCGGTGAGGCGAAGGCTCGATACATCGCGATCGATCCTTTGTCCAAAGGCACCTTCGCGAGCTACCCCGGCCTCCCCAAAGAGCGCAAGCTCCGCATCTTCATGCGCCCCGAGCTCATCGACGATTTCGCGGCCGGCGGGACGCCTGCGCAAAAGAAGGCCATGCGCGAGGCGATCACCAAGGCGCTCGAGGCCCTCTTCGAAGACGCCGGCCTGGATGAAGGCACCTTCCTGTTCTTGGACGAGGTCCCCAAAGAGCTCGACGATCTGGCCAAGGCGATGAAGGCCGGGTGCTCCAAGGATAAGCCCCTCACCGTCCCCTTCTTTACGTTTTTGGTCGAGCAAAACAACGAAATCAAGCCCGTCGCCCACGGCGAGTCGCACAAGTATCTCGCCAAGGCGGCCTCGGTCGCGGGCGGCTCGTATCGTTTGTGCACCACGCTCCCCATCGGCGAAGGGGATAAAGAGATGAGGGAGGCGATCCAATTCCGCTCGTCGTTCTTCCGCGAGACGGGCGAGAAGCTCGGCGACAAAGCGGGCGAGAAGATCGCGCAGATCATCGCCCACGAGGTCGCCCACTCGCTCGGGCTGATGCACGAGTCCGAGGTCTCCCCGAAGGGGACCGGCTATTTCGTCGAGTCCGGCGTCCACCCGCTCCGGTCGGTGATGAATTCGGGCACCGATGACGAGCCTTACGGCGCGGGGGTCTCCTTCTCGAACCAGGCCAAGATCATCTGGCGAGATGCCTTTGGTGTCACCCCGAAGCTGCCGACGGATTCGCTCAAGAACAAGACGTGGGAGAAGGATGGCAAGAACGAGTGGAAGACCAAAGACTGGAGCGCGCGCAAGAAGGTCATTTTGACCGAGATCCAGGAGTCCGGTCTGTCCGTGCACCGGCCCGACTCCGACTACGTGTCTCCGTACGGTGAGGACGTGCCTTTGCCCCAACCCGGGACCTACGCGCCATGAGCGACGTGCGCGGGGTGCGCGCCGGCGGCTACGCCGAAGACGTTTGGCTCGTACGCGCCTCTACGAAGGTGCCGGCGGGCGCGGAGCCCATCGACGGTGACTCGGCATCTCGGCTCTTGGCCGCTTGGTTCCCGGACGACGGCCGATCGTTTTATGCCCTCTTCGACGCGGCGGCGCTCGCGGGGTATCAGACGCCGCACAAGCCCGATCGCGCGGCGCAGCGGGCGAGAGAGGTGGTGACGGCGGCGCTCCGCGACGGCAGGCTCGTCGCGTTTCGCTTGCGCGAGCAGCTCAAGGGCGGTCCGCTCCCTCACAAGGAAGACGAGGGAGACGAGCCCCAAGGCCCCAACGAGGAGAAGACCTTCGTCGCGATCCGGCTCGTCGACGACAGCGATCCTCCGAAGCCCGTGCCCTTCGAGCGGTATCGCGTCGAGCTGCCGGATCACTCGGTGCGCGAGGGCCAGCTCGACCAAAACGGACAAGCGTTTATCGCCGGCATCGACGAGGGCACGTGCAAGGTGTCGTTCCCTCGCCTCCGGGCCCAAGACTGGAAGCTGAAATAGAGCCATGGGCAAAGTGACCGCCGTTGGGATGGACACCATCACCGAGAGCTCCGGTCATCAGATGACCGGCATGGCGGTGAGCGTCTGCACCACGCCCGCGGCGCCCGCGCCGCTGCCGATCCCCTACCCCACCATGGGATCGGTCGCCGAGGGGATCATCGATCCTTGCATGCGGACCAAGATCGCGGGGTCCAAGATCCTCACCGTCGGGGGTTGTCTCAAGACGTGTCATGGCAACGAGCCCGGCACGCTCAAAGAGGTGGTGAGCCTCAACACCAGTGGTCCGAGCTTCCCTATCATGGGCGCGCCCGTGGTGTTGATTGAGCTCGGGATGGCTGGGATCACGGGCTCGATCGGCCAAATGAACAAGGCCATCACCGTGGGCGCGGGCGCCAATGCGAGCGACGCGGGCGGCGACGGCAGCGGCGGTGGGGACGGGGGCGGCGGGGGTGACGCGGGCGGCGGCGGCAGCCCACAAGGCCCTTCGAACAGCGGCGGGGACGGCGGCGGCAGCAACGATGGGGCCTCCCCGCCCGACCCGCCCGCGCCGCCGGGGACAGAGGGTGAGGCCAAAGCGGGTCACCCCATCGACATCGTGACAGGCACGCTCTACACGCCTCCCACGATCGACGCTCAGCTCATCGGTCCATCGGTGATGGCGTGGGTCCGGCATTACCGCACCTCCGCGGTCCGCCGCAACTGCGGTATCGGCTGGGGCTGGTCGCACAGCTACGCGTGGCGCGCGCACGAGTCCCCCTCACACATCGAGGTGATGGACAGCGAGGGGGCGCCCATCCGCTTCCCCAAGGTGGCAGACGGCGAGGTCGCGGTCGGGCCTTATGGGAGGAGGCTTTTGCGTCGCGGGGCGGATCTCGTCCTCATGACGAGCGACGACGAGGAGCGTGTCTTGCGGCGGGACGCGCGGGGCGTTCATCGCTTGGTCGAGGTGCGCGATCGCTCGGGGAACACCGTGGAGATCGCGTGGAGCGGGGGTGAGGTCGAGGCGATCACGGACAGCGTCGGCAGGCGCCTCGTGCGCGAGCGGTTCGCGGGCGGCGAGCGGTGGACCTACGTCATCGCCGGGGAAGGAGGCGCCGAATTCCGCCTCCGCGCGGTCACGTACGAATACGATGGGCGCGGCGACCTCGTCCGCGTGATGGACGTGGGCGGCGCCGTCACCGACTATCGTTATGACGAGGCTCATTATCTCGTCGAGGAGAGGACGCCGAGCGGCGTCGTCTACCACTTTCGGTACGAGGTTGGGCCGGACAACAAGAAGCGTTGTGTCGAGACGTGGGGCGAGCTCCCGGGGCGCGACATCCTGGCCGAGCTCGGCGGGGGCGAGCGGCTCGCGCCGCCCGATGCCAAAGGCATTTATCACGTGAGGCTCGGTTACAACCCCGCCTCGCGCGAGACCACGTTGACGGACGAAGAGGGACTTTTGCACCGTTATGAGGGCAACAGCCTCGGCCTCGTGACGAGCCACGTGGATCCCCTCGGGAACACGCGGCGCTACACGTATGATGCGATCGGCAAGCTCACCTCAATCACGAGCCCGCTCGGGAGCGTGCGGCGGTTTACGTATGACGTGATGGGGAGGCCCGTTGGGGCCTTGGATCCGCTCGGCGGGCGAACGTCGATGGAGCGGGACGAGAACGGAGACGTGAAGAGCGTCACCATGCCCGGCGGCGTCCGCTTTACGATGAAGCGCGACGCCAAAGGTCGTATCGTGGAGCGCACGGGCCCGACCGGCGTCGTCGAGACGTTCGTTTATGATGCGCGCGGCAACACCGTCGAGCGCACCGATCCTCTTGGCACGTTCACGATGCGGTATGACGCCCACGGTAACCTGTCTGAGCGCACGAGCCCGCTCGGCGCCGCGTCGCGCCTCACGCACGATCTGCTCGGTCGCATCGTGGCAGTGGACATGCCGTCGGGCGGGCATTGGGACCTGGCGTATGACAGCTATGGATCGCTCGTCGCGTCCAAAGGCCCGCTCGGCCAGCGCACCGCGGTTCAGTATGACGTCGCCCGCAACGTCATCGCCGCCGAACATGACGGCGCGCTCGTCACGCACCGCTACGTTGGGTCCTTTCGCGTGGAGAGCAAGGACGCGGACGGGTCGTTGACCAAGACCGGATATGACGGGCTCGGCCGCGTGCGCTGGGTCGAGAACCACGCGGGCGAGCGGTATCTGGTCGAATACGAGCCGGGCGGCCACACCGCGCGACAGCGCACGTTTTCGGGCCAAGACGTACGTTATACGTACGACGCGTCGGGGAGGGTTCAAACGCTCCAAAAGGCCGATGGCCAAGAGCGGCGTTATCAGCGGGACGCGGCGGGGCGGCTCACCGCCATCGAGCGCTCGGACGGGCGTACGGATCGCTTCGCGTGGGACGAGCGCGGGTATTTGGCGCGGGCTCAAAACGAGCACATGACCGTCTCGTACGAGCGCGACGCGCTCGGGCGCCTGACGCGCGAGAAGCAGAGCGCGGTGGGGTGGGAGTTCATCGTCGATCACGTCGTACTGGAGGAGAGCCCCATCGACGTGCGCCGTTATTCGACCGGCTGGAGCGTGGGTATCGAGCGCGGGCCTCTCCTCTCGATGGCGGCGCTCGGCGTCGAGGAGGGAGGCGCGCTCCAAGAGGTGCTCACCTTTGATCGAGACGCGCAGACCGCCGAGACCAAGCGGAAGAGGCGCGATGGGACCGCGGTCGAGACAGCGCGTGACGCGCTCGGCAGGCTCGAAGCGCTGCGTGTCTTGGACCCCAAGGGGGAGCTCGTCCATGAGCGTGGCTATCGCTGGAGCGCGCTGCCCGGCGTCGAGGCCATCCACGACAGCCGTTTGGGTGAGATCCATTATGAGCTGGATCCTGTGGGCCGGCCGCTCCGCGCAAGGGGCATGGGGCGCGACGAGGCGTTCCGCTATTCGCCCCATGGCACGCCGTTGCCGGAAGGGGCAGAGGTGGAGGTCGGCGCGGGCGGGCGGATCCGGCGTTTGGGCGACGTGCGTTATGGGTGGGACGCGCGCGGCAGGCTCGCGCAGAGGGTCGGGCCCACGCCGGATCAGAGCTTCGTTTATACGTACGATAGCGACGACCATTTGATCGAGGCGGCGCGGGGCGACGGCGCGCGCGTGCGCTTTCTGTATGACGCGTTGAGCCGCAGGATCGCGGCCCTTTATGCGGACGGGACGAGCACGTGGTTTGGCTGGGATCGCACGTCGCTCGTCGAGGAGCGGTCGTCGACCGGGGGTGTTGTCCGAAGAGTGTTTGCCGAAGATGGGTATACGCCCATGCTCGAACGAGCGGACGCCGGGACATGGCAGCTCGCCCTGACCGACGCGGTGGGCACGCCGTGGCTCCACGTGGGGAGCGCCGCGCCGCAGCCGCTCGATCTCTCGGTGTGGGGCCGCGCGCCGAGCGGGCAAGCTGGCCAAACCGCGCTCCGCTTCGCCGGCCAAAGGCACGATCGCGAGACCGGGCTCGTGTATCACCACCACCGTTATTACGTCCCCGAGATCGCGCAGTTCATGACGCCCGATCCGCTGCTCGGGGCGGGGTCGTTCCAGGACGTCGGCTTCGTGCCGAACCCGACAGGGTACCTCGATCCATCGGGGCTCGTCATTGTGGTGGGCATCATGAAGGCCAACGCGGCGGCCGCCATGAACAGCCCCCCCGACCCCAACCCGGATGCCCACGTGAATCAACTCAGAGAGCTCGTCGGGGCAGCGAACGCGAGAGCGAAAGTTACGAGAGAGGATGTGGTGTACCTCGACGATATCAAGAATGGTGCTCTCAAGAACCTCCCCTCCAGCGAGGCCATCGAGATCATCGCTCACGGCGGGGCTGGGCGAATGACCTTCGCCGGCACGGGCAGGAGCGGGAAAGACATGGCGGACTTCCTCACGACCGCAGGTGTCACACCTGGACAACCCGTCTACACGGTGATGTGCGGCAGCGCCAAGAGAGGTCCCGGCACCGGAGGAGAGGTCTTTATCGACGAGCTCCACAAAGGGCTCAAAGGCCAGAACCCCGTCTACGGCGTTGGGCCCCGCGACGACCAAGAAGACGACCAGGCGGCAGTGTTTATCTCTCCCAGCGTCCCGAACAATGTCGCGAGGGGCAACGGCATGAGCGTGGATACGAAGAAAAACGCGGTCACCTACGGCAAGAAGGAATACCCGGAGGGCTCAGCGGTTATGATTCAGGGCCAATGGTACAAAGCCGAGGGCGGCAACCCCGCGGCGCCTGTCAATCCGCCGTCCCGCTTCCCGTCGCCGACCAAGAAGCCATGATCACCCTCGACGAGCTCGCCACCGTCACTGCCCTGCTCGACGCTGGTTTGCCGCGCGAAGAGGCGCTCAGCCCTCTTGGGCTCAGCCCCGAAGAGTGGGAGTCCGCCAAAGAGGATTGGCTCCGCCGCCTCGCCAAAGATGCGCAGAAGGGCAAGCTCGGTGAGAGCACACGTTACCTCGCCCTCCTCGAAGCGGCGCGCCCGCGGGCGATCGAAGAGGCCAAGAAGCAGCCCAAGACGCTCGATGGCCCCATGCCGGTCACGCCCGTCGTTCACCTCTCTCCCCTCGCAGGGCGGCGGTAGAGGAGGCCATCGCCGCTCACGCGGCCCGAGCGTCATCCCCTGTCAACCACGCGATGAGGCGCTCGCCTTCGAGGGTGAGCGCGAACTGTTGAAGCTCGTCTGGATCTCCAGTCTGAGCCTTGGCCAAGAGCGCCTGTTGCTCGGTCTCGGTCGGCGGGCGACCCGCGTGACGCGTGAAGAGGTGGCGCAACATCCCTGTCACCGCGCGCCGCTCACCCTGCTGCTTGCCCCGCTCGATGCCCTCCTCCAGCCCCTCTTGCTTGCCCCGCTCGATGCCCTCCTCCAGCCCCTTTTGCTTGCCCCGCTCGATGCCCTCCTCCAGCCCTTCTTGCTTGCCCCGTTCGATGCCCTCCTGCTTGC
>CAYTJL010000014.1:21054-70477 GCA_964437785.1 uncultured Polyangiaceae bacterium | reverse complement strand
CCCACACGGCGGGGTCGTTGAGCCCGCTCGTGCGGGATTGGAGCACGCGGTACATCGCGGAGGCGGCGGAGGATGCAGCATCAATATCGTTAGTCGATGCGTGGAGGGTCGCCAAAAGGGTGTCTCGAACCGTGGCATCGAGAGCTCTGGTACGTGCAACATCGGTCAAACGATAGAACACGGAGGAGTCGGCATCCTTCGCCCATTCCACATCTTGAAGGAGCAACGCGACATCGTTGGCGTGAACCATCCCTTGGTGGAGCTTAACGACCCAGGCATCGGCGCGAAGCACGGGATCTTGGAAGCGCTCGCGGTCCAAAAGCGCACTCGGGATTGGCGGCACACCGTTCATTTGGGCGAGTAAATGAACAAGTCCCTGAAGGGAAGGATCTTCAATATACATCTCACCAACTTGATGCAAGGCGCTTGAGCCACCGAAAAGGGCGAGGTTGGGATAATGTCGGCCCCAGTCGTCGAGCGTCTTCGGTTCGATCTCGCCTGGATCAGCGACTTCCTGGGGTGCCTCGATCCTATACCTCAGCATCGAAATGAGCTCCCCGCGCTTCAAGCGCATGTCCGTGAAGACGGGCGTGAGCCCTACCCATGTAGTGAGGAGCTGAGCTCCGAGCAAAACCAACATGCTGGTCTCGTCAGCACGCTGTGGAGCAAAAAGAGTAGAGGGGATCTCTTCCAGCTCAATACCCGTCGACCATGTTTCCTCGGCGCGCTCCCAGTCGGCGATATCCCCCAAATCGCCTGCTTCAACACGATCGGCAAGCGCTTGCCAATCGACGATCAACGAAGATCCGAGCGCCGCTGGAATTGGCCATGGTGCCCAATACAGGAGCGGTCTTGCTTCGTACGGCGAAAGACCAGCAAACCCACGAATAGCGTTAGCGAGCGAGGGGACACTCGGTTGAATCCCGAACGCAATCATCGCAGACGCAGCTCGCCATGATGGTGTTTTCATTGGCAGACGATCGAGCAAGTCGCGCCAAGATCCCTTGGACCTCAAAGGCCGAAATGCAACATCGCCTCTCCTCTCTCCCTCGTGAGTGATAGTCACAAAGCGAATATCCCCCACCATGTAAGAGAGGAGCCTCCGAACGACTGATGCCTCTCTAGCCCCCCCTTGCGAGAGCTGATCCCAAAGAGGGATCAGGAGCTGAACGACCTCGCTCCAGCTATAATCGCCAAGAGACTCTTCGACGCGCGCGACAAGCCAAGGTCCCACAGGTTGCTGGGGATGTTTTTTTTTGCTCGAGCTTCGTGATGATCGAAGAATTGACTTACGTTCATTGGAGTCTGCCGGCCATGACGCCTCCGCCATTGGAGCCGCCCACACCGGCCGTCTCTCCCCGCCCTCGACCAACGACAAAAGCGTCATCCAGGCGCTCACCCTTGCTCTGACGGACTCTCCGGCGAGCTGCGCTTGAAGGGAGTCCCGCAGCAAAGCCTCAATCTCGGCCCGCGCGGGCACATGCTCATCGAGCGACAGATAAAAGCGCGCGAGCCGCACATGAAGATCGTTGGGCGCGACATCCCAAATACCCAGCACGACGCGCATCAAGTCCGCGGCATATTTGGGTTGGTTCAGCGCCGCTCCATCTTCGAGGATGTCGAGCGCCAGCACCGCTCCCGCCATCGCCTCGTTCGCGATCGTGTCGCGAGGATCACTTTGGATCGCAGGGCATACCTCGTTCGCGATCGCACCCCGGATGTCTTCGCCGCTCGCGTACAGCTTGCCCGTCAGAAACAGCGTTACATTCCGAAAGCTGCCTGCCTTGGCAATGTGGGCGAGCCTGGCTTTGGTGGCGCTCTCGCTCTTTTGGGCCAATGCCTTGGCCGCCATAAACTCTTGAAGTGATCGAATCTCGAACCCGAACCTGTTCTCGCGAAGCTGAACCATGAACACCAAGCGCTGCTCAGCAGCGCGCACAATTTGCTCCACCAACGCTTGGCGATCTTGCTTGAAGCCTTCTGCGCTGAGCACGGCGTGCGCGATGTCCTCCAATCGCTCACGAGACAGAAGCGCGTCGGTTCGGCCTGCGCTCTCCGACTCGACTTGAAGAAGAAGACCGGCATAGGCGTGGATGGTGTCGATGTGCTGTTTGTGCTGTTGGAGCAAAGGCGCGGTATCGGTCGGCTTGTTCCTCTCGCGGTCGTACATTACCTCGTAATAACGAGAGAACAGGTTCCACCGCTCCCTCGGCGGGCGGCCTCCTGTACGCAGCAACGCGGCGAGGATAGTCACTTGCAAAGGTGTGGTCATCAAGCGACGCGTCGCGTCTTCGTCCGCGGCCTCCTTCATCCGAGCCATCACCTTGGCTTGCTCGCTCGGAGTATGCAGACGCGCCTCCACCAAACGTTTCGCGTACGTCAGCGCTTGTTCCGTATGGAGCGGCGCAAGATGCCGAGTGTGGAGCGAGAGGCCCAGCCCATCGAGCTCGCCCGCATATCCCTGAGGCCGCGTGGTGGCGAGCCAAAGGCTCTTGGATCCATGGAGCGCAGCACCAAGCTCCCGCACCGCGATCATCAAACGCTCTCGAGCGCCGGCCGCCGGCACCTCGTCGAGCCCGTCGAGCACCACAAACGACGGCGCCGCTTTGACCAGCGCGAGGATGTCGGCAGGGGCAAATACCTTTTGCGCCGTTTCGGGGAGCGAGGACCACCAGAACCGAAGCAGCATCGGTGATGAGCGCTCCAGAGGCGTGCTCTTATTGCCCTTTTGCTCTTGTTCGGTGAGCCATGTCGCGGCCTCGGGCAACACGATGCGAACGGGAAAGCTTGGAGCCCGAGGCAGCGAGATCTCCTTTGCCGCTTTGCCATCCACGAAATCGGCCAGCGCCTTTTGCTCCTTCGCGGCGAGCACGCCGCGATGAGCGACCAAAAGCGCGACACGGTGCGCTTGACATGCGAGTTGCCCCAAGGTGGATTTGCCTTGACCCGGGCCTCCAATAATGATGAAGCCTGCGCACGCCTTACGATGCTTGCCCAGAGGCTCGAGCTGATCTTCGATGAACCCATCGCCCATGGCGGCCGGCGCCATCGACAAGAGCTCGGCCACGATGCCTTTCTTCTCGGGCGAGGACGCGCCGTCTTCTCGCTCTGTAGTATAGAGATCGATGAACACCCGGCGGAGCGGGATCGCGTCGTCGTCATTGACGCCGGCCTGCTCCAGCTTGGCGAAGTGGTCCTCCGCGAGCTGATGGGCGAGCACTTGGCCTAAGGCGACGCGCACGCTCTCGCCGAGCCCCGCGTTGCGAACCATGTCCGCGAGCGGATCAGCAATTGCCGCGGGAGCAGGCTTGTTTGCTCGGGAGGTGGAAGGGCGCTTGGTCACGGGCGGGACGGAGAGTACACAAAGACGGGGGCTTCGTCATCCTCCACGAGCGTCGGACCAAGCAAGCACGGATCGCTCCCCGTGGACGCCCCTGTGGGACAGAGGGCTGGTCATGGCAAAGGGCTCAGAAGGCGCTGCACGGCGGCGCCGAACGGGCCAGCCACTCTTGAACGGTAGGGGGCCGAACACGGATCGTGAACCTGAGGCTGCCTCGATTGTTGTCGGGCTCGGCGTCGTTCACGCCAACGACGAGCTGCCCTCCGCTCCTCGAGATCGTGGTCGCGCAGGGGGTGACCAAGAGCCCTTGTTTCGCGTCGCCGTCGCCGACGATGGCAAGAGCTGCTCCGTGCGCCGCACCTTTGAATGGCTCCGCATCGAAATTGTAGCTCTTGGGGCCACCGCCTGGATAACCCGTTGGGCCGAGCCATTCGTCATAATGGCTGCCAATTTGATAGCGCCCGACCGCGGACAGCTCCACGACCTCTCCGGCGCGAATAGGCCGGTGCCTGAGCCTCACGGTTCCATCGCTCGCATCTATATCGAAGGTGGAGTCTTCACCCTCGGACGAAGAGGCAGACACCACGAGCTCAAGCCGGATCAAGCCGCCGCTGGGGTCTTGGAGCACCATCATCGGCTGCCCAGATGTGATGGCAGAGACGAGCTGCTGGCGAGACAACCGAACGGCCCCAATGACCTCGACTTCTCCCCCATCCCTGTCAACAACAGACAACGAAAGTCCCTCGGCAGGGATCGCCTCCGTTGGCACCATAAACTCTTGGCGGAAGATATGATACCCTGTGTCCCACGCTGTTGCAGTCTGATAAACAGCGCCCATCCCCGCGGTGATTCTCACGGCGAGATCAGGGGCCGAGACGTCGCGCTCGCGCTGCTTGGGCCGAGTCTCCATTTTGCAAAGAAGATGTGCCCCTTTGCCGAGGATCGGGTTAATGATCCCGATGCCAAGACCCAGGAGCGCGCACTCCTCTCCGTGCCCCTGCTCGGGCGCCGGCCCATCCCATGTCTGCGATGTACCAGGGCGGTTTAATGCGACCTGGACGGCATCTATGCGGAGGATCACCCACGTCGGCTCGACAGCGGGCGCCACGGTAAAAGTGTTCATCTGCGGGTTGCTCGCACCTTGATGGGAGCAAGCGGCTCCCGCCATAAGCACCGCCAAACAAGCCCCTGAGACAAGATCGAAACGAGAGATCGCCATCGTCACCACCATCGCAACGCCGTGCTCAAAACGTGCGCGCAGTTGGGCACGCTATCGGAGCATGCGTGGGACGTCAAGAGCCGGACGTCAACCGGGCTCGAGGTGAGCGGACGCCACGAGGGCAGATTCGATCGACGCGCGACGATTCCTCGCACGTTTTGCCTGCCTCACCGTGTAGGCTCAACGCTCGTGCTCGAAGCGCCGCTCACGACACCTGCGAACAACCCCCATCCCCCTCATGCCCCCTCCCCAAACACCCCCCGAAACAAGCCCCGACGCCGCCCCCGAGCCGCTCGCCGATCCGGCGACGATCCGGCGCGTGATCTTCGCCGCGTCGCTCGGCACCCTCTTCGAGTGGTACGACTTTTATCTCTATGGCAGCCTCGCCGTCTTCTTTGGCGGCCTGTTCTTCCCTGCGGGCAACGACACAGCGCAGCTCCTCGGGAGCCTCGCCACGTTCGGCGCGGGCTTCGGCGTCCGGCCTTTGGGAGCGGTGGTGTTCGGGCACCTCGGGGATCTCGTCGGCCGCAAATACACGTTCCTCGTCACCATGGCGAGCATGGGTCTCAGCACGGCGCTCATCGGTCTATTACCCACGTACGCGGGTGTCGGGCTCGCCGCGACGGCCTTGCTCGTGTTCCTTCGCCTCGTTCAAGGCTTGGCGCTCGGCGGCGAATACGGCGGCGCCGCGACCTACGTGGCCGAGCACGTCCCCGACGACAAGCGCGGTTATTACACGAGCTACATCCAGACGACAGCCACGCTCGGCTTCTTCTTGAGCATGGGTGTCATCGGGACCACGCGTGTGGCCCTGGGGGAAGAGGCGTTCAAGCAGTGGGGGTGGCGCGTGCCGTTCCTGCTCTCGTTCGTGCTGCTCGGCGTCTCGATCTACATCCGTATGAAGATGAGCGAGTCGCCGCTCTTCGCGCGCCTCAAGAAGAGCGGGAACGCCTCCACGAACCCGCTCAAAGAGAGCTTCACCAACCCGGTGAACCTCCGGTATGTGGCGATCGCCCTCTTCGGCGCCACGGCGGGGCAAGGCGTGGTCTGGTACACGGGCCAGTTCTACGCGCTCACGTTCCTCCAAGCCTCGCTCAAGATCCATTGGCGCACCGCGTACCTTCTCGTGTCCATCGCCCTCGCCGTCACGACGCCGCTCTTCATCCTGTTTGGCCGCCTCTCGGACCGGATCGGACGAAAGAAGATCATGCTCGCCGGGTGCCTCCTCGGGGCGACGACGTATATCCCCATCTACATGGCGCTCAAACACGTCTCGAACCCCCACGGCTTGCCCGCCGCCGATCCCGCGCAGATCAACCACGTGGCGGTGGTGCTGCTCCTCGCCTTGCAGATGGTCTATGTGTGCATGGTCTATGGGCCCATCGCGGCGTTCCTCGTCGAGCTGTTCCCGACGCGGATCCGCTACACCTCCATGTCCCTTCCCTATCACCTCGGCAATGGATGGTTCGGCGGGTTCTTGCCGCTCATCGCCACGGCCGTCACCACCTCGGCCTGGGCCAAAGCCACCTTCGGCGGCGGCGCGATCTACACAGGGCTCATCTATCCCATCGCCGTGTGCCTCGTGACGCTCGCCGTCGGTGGCCTCTTCATCCGCGAGACCCAAGGCCACAAGATCGACGCGTGAGGCCCGCGAAGCGGCCGGTAATCCGCGGTAATCCGCGGTCATGGTGAGGCACGAACGGCGAGCGCATCTTCGGCGTGCGTCGAGCGGCAGGTCGCCGCGAGCGCGCTGAGGAACAACGACCCATGAAATCGTCTCGCTTCTCCCACCCTCGCCTCCTCGTCTGTCTCCTGGCCCTGAGCGCCTCCGCGGCCGCGTGCGCGCACGGCGAAGAGGCCATCACCGCGTCAAAGACATCCGCGCTCAGCACGTGCTCGCGAGAGGCCCCGATCGTCAACCTCGGTGATCTGCCGATGGGCTTCGTGCCGAACGAGGGTCAAAGCCCCGAAGAGGTGCTCTTCTCCGCCATCAACTTCGGCGCAGGCACGCTCTCCGTGGGCGCCGAAGGCGTCCTCCTCGACCTCGCCGATCACCCTGGAAAGAAGCTCCCCGCGGCGTCCATCCTCACTCGCCACCACGGTGCGTCGCTCGCGCTCCACCCCTCCTCCGCGTGCGCGGCGAAGACCAACGTCGTCACCGCCGAGCGCACGACGAACGTGGAGGGGTGTTATGCCGAGCTCGCGCAGGAGGACCTTTATCCCGGCGTCGGCGTGGCCGTCGGCGGGACCATGCGCATGCTCGTGACCACCTACACCGTGGCGCCGGGCGCCTCCCCGTCCCAAGTCCGCTTCTCGTACGATGGCGCGAGCCACGTCTCCGTCGATCCAACGGTCGGCTCGCTCAGCGTGGTGGTCGGCGACGGCGCGCGCACGCTCTCGCTCGGCCCCGTCGAGGCCTATCAAATCATCCACGGTGAATCGGTGCCTGTGGAGGCACGGTATGTGATCGAAGACGACATCATCGGCCTCTCGGCCGAGAGCTACGACCCTTCCGAGCCCCTCATGATTCGGACAAGGCTCCTCCACAGCCCCTTCTTCCGCGCAGGCGGCACGGCGGCGGCCGATGGTAAGGTGTACGCGGTGGGTCGCGGATACAATACCACCAACCAAGAGACCGGCGGTGACGTGTACGTGGCCGTGCTCGACGAGGCGACCGGAGCGCTCGTGTCCACCACCGTCGTGGCC
This sequence comes from uncultured Polyangiaceae bacterium, assembly GCA_964437785.1. Taxonomy (GTDB): domain Bacteria; phylum Myxococcota_A; class Polyangia; order Polyangiales; family Polyangiaceae; genus CAYTJL01. The sequence goes on along the minus strand of CAYTJL010000014.1, from coordinate 63,212 downwards.
GGCGAAGGCGACGACGAAGGAAACGCCATCGCGATCACGAGCCATGGTGAGATCGTGATCGCCGGCCAAACCAGGTCGCTCGCGCTCCCCACCCACGACGCGATTCAGCCTGACAACGCAGGTGGATCCGACGGATTCGTGGTCCAACTGGACGCGGAGGGAGCCTCGCTGATCAAAGGCACCTACCTCGGCAACGTGGGAGACGACGCGGCGACCGGCGTCGCGGTGGCCGCGAACGGCGACGTCCTCGTGGCCTCCACGGCCACCAAGGCGTGGAAAGCCAGCAACGTGGCGCAAGCGAGCTTCCTCTCGACGCTCCCGGTCCAAGGCGCGTTCACGGACGAGGTGCCTTATGCGATCACGGCCCTCGGCGCGAGCCTCGATGACGTGCGCTGGGTCGCGCCGATCACGGGCAAGCGGATTCGGAGGCCGCGGCTCTGGCTCGATTGCCACGGGCTCATTCGCTTCGGCGTGCGATCGCCCCAAAGCCTCGACTGCACCACGCTCCCGGACAAGACGTATGAGATGGCCGAGCGGACACAGAGCTACGATCAAGATCAGCCGGACCCGAATCGGCCCCAGATCTTTGGTTGGGGGTTCCACGCGCTGCGCTGGAAGTACCATTTGGTCAACGACATGGCGCTCCCGGGATACACACCGACCAACCTGAGCTGGGCGCCGTGGGGCACGAGCTGGTTCGGCAACATGCCACGCGACTACGTCCCCAACGCGAGCGGTGGAGTCGACGACGTCTGGACGCTGAACGACGCGGAGGCGAATGGCCTGTTCACGCACGCTCAAACGAGCCTCTCCGTGGATCCGCGCGGCACGTGGGAGCGCGGCGACCACGACACGCCCGAGACCTTGGCCGTCAAGACCGCGCTGCTCGAGCACCTTTGGAGGACGCCGGTGTACATGACGAAGGTGAGCTACGACCTCAGCGGCCATGCGTCCGCACATGCCATGGTCGTCGAGCAAACCACGTTCGACATGTGCTTCGACACGACGCTCCCGCAGCCGGCTCCCGGCCTCGGGCTCGAAGATCTCTGCAACCTCCCGCCGCCCGGAGATTGGTTTGGCAACGTGAGCTGCAACAACTCTGGAGTCCACAACCTCTCGTTCTTGATCACCGAATTCGGCGTGAGCGCGTGGAGCGAGCCGCACCCGGTGCAGCCCTATTATCACGAGCACTTCTCGCTCCAGCCTTATCCGCCCGGCGCCCCGACGTGGTGGTGGTACGAGCCCGGTCGCTTCGTGTTCGATCCGCCCGCCGAAGAGGCGCAGGCCGACGCGAAGATCACCGAGGCCGCCGACAGGATCGCGCCCTCCGTGACCGCGCGCGCGATGGTGATTGAGCGCACGATCACCGGCGGCACGGTCACGCGCACGGTGGAGAAGAACATCGTCGCGCGGGCCTCGGATCTGCGCTGATCGTTGCGCTCCCCCTCCCCGCGCCGGTAGTGTCGGGGGTCGCCATGGCGATCCTCGAACGCAAAGGAGCCCGGATCCGAAGCCATCTGCGCACGCGTCACCTCGTCGGCCGCTCCTCCCTCGCCACGCTCAAGCTCTCCGATCCCAACGTCTCGGCCGAGCACGCGGTGATCGGCTGGAACGGCCGAACGTGGGAGATCCACGACCTCCACAGCCGCAATGGCACCTTCGTCGACGGGCGCCGCCTCACCCCGGGCGAGCGCTCCGAGCTCGCGCGAGGCGCGGTGATCTCCTTCGGATCGCAGAGCAACACATGGCTCCTCGCCGACGCCAATCCCCCTTCGATCCTCGCGCAGCCCGAGGGTGACGCCGATCCCGTCGAGGGCGCGCACGATCTCGTAGCGCTCCCGAGCGCCGACGATCCCGAGGTCAGCGTGTATCGCGTCGGCGCGACGTGGGTCGTCGATCGCGACGGCGTGACCGAGCCCATCGCGAACGGCGCCGAGCTCATCGCGGGCGGCGCGCGCTTCACGCTGCACCTGCCCGATCCCGTCGCCGAGACCGTCGAAGCAGGGCAAGGGCCGCTCTCGCTCGACGCGATCACGCTCGCGTTCCGCGTGAGCCGCGATGAAGAGTTCGTCGCGCTCGAAGCGGTCGCGGGCGACCGGCGCGTGGATCTCGACGCGCGCGCGCACCACGCGCTGCTCCTCACGCTGGCGCGCGCGAGGCTCCGCGATCGCGATGAAGGGCTGCCCGAGAGCAGTTGTGGATGGATGTACCAAGAAGACCTCGGCAAAGGACTCGGGCAGGACGAGCCTCATCTCAACGTGACCATCTTTCGCTGCCGCAAGCACCTCGCCTCCGCGGGCATCGAGGGCGCGGCGAGCGTCATCGAGCGGCGCAAGCCCGCGCGCCAGATCCGCCTCGGAACAGGCCGGATCGCGATCGAGATCGTGTGAGCGGCAGCGACGAGCGCCACACCGCAAAGACCCTCTCGCTCGACGCGAGGTTTCCGGACACGTGGGCCTTGTCCGGCGAGCACGAGGTCGCGCCTTCGTCCGTCGTGTCGCTGCCGCCCCGGTATCGCGACGTCGCGCGCATCGCGGGGGGCGCGTTCGGCGAGGTGCGGCGCGTGCTCGACACGGCGCTCGAGCGCACGGTCGCGATGAAGATCCTCCACCCCGAGGTCGCGTCGAACGCGCGCATCGCGGCGCGCTTCGTGGCCGAAATGAAGCTCACCGCGGGCCTCTCTCACCCCGGGATCGTCGCGGTCCACGACTGCGGGCTGCTCGACGACGGGCGCGCGTGGTTCACGATGCGCGAGGTCCGCGGGCGCACGCTGCGTGAGGTGATCGAGGAGACGCACGCGACGATGCGCCGCGCGGGATCGGGTGATCACGCGAACGGCGCCGCGCTTCGCCGCCTCGTGAGCGCGTTCGTGCGCGCGTGCGAGGCGGTCGCGTACGCGCACCGGCGAGGCGTCGTTCACCGCGATCTCAAGCCCGACAACATCATGGTGGGTGAGCTCGGCGAGGTGCTCGTGATGGATTGGGGCCTCGGGCGCTACGTCGGACAAGCCGATGCTCCCGCTGATTCGCGCGACGTGGATCGAGGATCTGCGCAGCTCACGCAACACGGCGACGTGCTCGGGACGCCCGCGTACATGCCGCCCGAGCAAGCGCTCGGGCAGCGCGATTTGCACGGTCCGCCGAGCGACGTGTATGCGCTCGGCGCGATCCTCTATCACGTGCTCGCGGGCCGCCCACCTTACGCGGGGAGCGCGAAGGCCGTGCTCGAACAGGTGATCGCGGGGCCGCCCGATCCGCTTGTTTTGACGCACGCGCGCGTGCCCGAGGCGCTCGTCGCCGCGTGCGCGCGCGCGATGGATCGATCGATGGACGCGCGTCATCCCGACGCGGAGGCGCTCGCGCGCGAGGTGACGGCGTGGCTCGACGGCGTCGCGCGACGCGAGCGCGCGCTCGCGCTCACCGAACGAGCGAACGCCCTCACGCCGAAGCTCGCCGCGCTGCGATCGCGCGCAGCCGCGATCCGCGCCGAGGTCGCCGCGGCGATGGATGTGGTCAAACCGTTTGATCCGGTCGCGAAGAAGAGGCCTGTTTGGGCGCTCGAAGACGAGGCCGCGAAGCTCGACGTCGAAGCGGCGCTCTGCGAGGCCGATCAAATGGAGACGCTGCACGGCGCGCTCACCGTCGATCCCGATCTCCCGGAGGCGCACGAGGCGCTCGGCGAGGGCTACCTCGCGAAGCTCACCGCCGCGGAGCGGAGGGGCGATCGCATCGAGGCCGCGCGCGCAGAGGCTCAGCTCCGCGCGCACGATCGCGGGCGATTCACATCCATCTTGCGAGGTGACGGCGCGGTCACCTTGGTGACCGATCCCCCGGGCGCCGAGGTGTGGGCCGCGCGGTACGTGCTCCGCGATCAAAGGCTCGTGCCGGAGCCGATGGGCCGTTTGGGGATTACCCCTCTTCACGCCCTCCCGCTCCCGCACGGCAGCTATCGCTTCACCGTGCGCGCGTCTGGGCGGATCGAGGTGACGATCCCTCTCTTCATCGAGCGTGGGAGTCACGCGGACGGGGCGGCGCCGGGCGATCGTGATCCCTATCCGATCTTGCTCCCCGCCGAGGAGGGTTGGGACCCCGACGACGTGTATGTGCCGGCCGGTTATGCGTGGATCGGCGGGGAGGCCGGCGCCGCCGAGACCTTGCCTTTGCGGCGCATCTGGGTCGATGCGTTTGCGTTGCGGCGCTTCCCCGTGACCAACGAGGAGTATCTTTCGTTCCTCGATGATCTCGTGTCTCAAGGCCGTGAAGAAGAGGCTTTGGCCGCGTGCCCGAGGCCCGCCGCGGCCATGCCGGCGAGCCCGGGAGAGCGGGTGTATGGCCGCGACGCGCAGGGCCGCTTTACGCTGCGCGCGGCGGCGGGGGACGCGTCGGAGCGGGTGTGGCAGCCGGATTGGCCGGTGGTGCTGGTCGACGCGTTCGCGGCCGAGGCGTATGCCCATTGGCGCTCGCGCGGAGCAGAGATGCGTTATCGGCTGCCGAGCGAGATCGAGCGCGAGAAGGCCGCGCGCGGGGCGGATGGCCGCCGTTATCCGTGGGGAGATGCGTTTGACGCCACGTTCGCGTGTGTCCTCGACAGCCACGAGGGGCCGCCTTCGCGCGCGTCGATCATGGCCTATCCCGGCGACGAGAGCCCTTATGGGGTGCGCGGGCTCGCGGGCAACGTGCGTGACTTTTGCGAGGACGCATGGACGCGCGAGGGGCCCGAGATAGCGGGCGATCGGCTCGTGCGCGCGCCTGTCGCGCTCTGCGAGGCGGCGCTCGTCGCGGTCCGGGGCGGCGCCTGGACGAGCCGGCCCGCGCTGAGCCGGGCGGAGGCGCGGTTCGCGAGCAAGCCCGACATGCGCTGGAACACCACGGGGATCCGGCTCGCCCGGTCGATCGGAGAAGCGCGATGACCGATCTCGGTTATCGGCGGTTATCCACGGTCATGGCGCGGGGGCCGAGCCTTCTGCACGATGGCGGCACATCGAACCACGAGACGAGGAGCGATCCATGAGCAAAGAGCAGGCTTCCAAGGACATCACCGCGCGACAGGTCTCCGGGGAGCTCCCGATGACGCCGGACCCCGGCCCCAAGGCACCGGATGTTCCGCAAATGGACCCTGGCCAAAAGCAGTGTCGCCTTTATACGTTCACAGACGGCGCCGGCCACCTCATCGCCAAGACGCTCGTCCCCAAGATCGATGGATCGCTCGGCGGCGTCCCTCATCTCGCCGGCGTGGAGTATTGGTACAACGTCTCTGCCGCTCCGCCGTCCACCACGTTGACGGTCGCGTGGGTCGACTTCGATTGGGCCACGCCTCCTTCGGCCGCCGCGGGCAACGCGCTGAGCTTCCGCATGGCGCAGGCGCCGCAGTGGGCGTCGGCGCGCGTGCTCCCCGCCTCGTCGCCGCGCGCGTTCGTCGCCTCCAACATCGTGTTGTGTTGGAACCTCACGTGGACGACGGCCGGTTGGGCCGGGGACCTCACGTGGTTCAACACCGATGGTCAGAACAAGATCTTCTTCAGCACCCAAACGAGCGGCTCGGCCACGCTCACCGCGGGCGCCGCGTGCAACCCCCGTGTCGGGTGGTATCAAACCGCGGTCGCGCCCTATTGATCTTTCGTGATAGCACCCCCGAGCGAGGCGACGGTGATTGACGTCACGCGCCCCGCTACGTGGATCTCGCTCAGATCTCGAAGATGCTGGATCCGTAGGTGAAGCCCCCGAACAGCGTGTCGCTCACGCCTCCCGGGTTCGTCACCGTGACGTCCACGGTCCCGGAGAAGAAGCTCGAAGGCGTGCGCGCCATGATCTTGTCCGGCATCACCGACGTGATGGTGCCCTCCCGGAATCCAAACGTCACACGGGCGCCGGGCACAAAGCCGCTCCCGCGGATCGTCACCCACGTCCCGCCCGCGCGCGGGCCTTGGCTCGGGCTCACCGACGTCACACGCAACGTCGTTGTGGGCGGCGGAGGCGGCGGCGGCCCGCCCGCGTCATACGTAAAGCCATTGGAGAGCGTGGCGCTCTGGCTGCTGTCCACCGCGTCGAAGACCACGACATCGACGGCCCCGACATTGGGGTTGTCCTGCAAAGGGACGATGGCGTCGACCGACGTGGCGATCCCCGAGAAATTCACGACCCCCGTCTTCTGCCCGAACCGCGCGCGCGTCGTGCCTTTGAAGCCGCCGCCGGTGATCGTCACGCGATCTCCCGCCGCGCCGTGATTCGGATTCACGCTTTGAATGGAGAGGCCGGTCCCCGCAGGCGGCCCCCCGTACGTAAAGGCCCTTTGCAGCGTCGACGTCATGCCATCGACGTTCACCACCTTGACGTCGACCACGGTGCCCGCCGGCTGCGAGGGCGCGGTCACCTTGATCTGCGTCGCGCCGTCGCTGCCCCTGATCCCCGCCTCGGCCGCGCCGAAGAAGATCTTGGTGCTGCGCGCGGTCACGAAGTCTGGGTCGATGACGAAGCCCGCGCCCGTGAGCGTCACCTCCTGGCCCCCGGCCCCGGAGGGCGGCGACACCGTATCGAGCCTCAACGCCTCTTCGGGGAGGACCAGAAAACCGATGTTGCTCTCGGCGAGCTTTCCATCCGCGTTTCGGACCCGGAGAACGGCGTTCGTCCCGGCGGGCAGGGCCGGCGTGCGAAGGATTCGAATCGTGGTCTCCGAGTCGACGGCGACGTCGGCGCTCGGCACCTCCCGCTCGTCGATACCCAGACGCACGATGAAGAAGACACGGGTCTTGGGGCTCGCGGTGAACCCGCTCCCCGAGATCGTCAACGCCGCTCCAGCGCGGCCGAAGGTGGGAGCGAACGACGTGACCGCGAGGGTCGTCGTGATCGTGATGCGATCGCCGGAGGTGACCCTGCCTGCGGGCGTGATCACGTCGAACGTGCCCGACATGGCGCCCGCCGGGACCTTGACGGTGATCTCTTTTTTGCTCGACTGCGGCCTGCTCGGGCCCACGGGCGCGGCCCCCGAGAACTGCACCATGGTTTGATTCTTGATAAACCTCTTTCCCTTGATCGTGACCTCTTGTCCGACAGGCACGCTCATGGGCGAAAAGCTCGTGATGACAGGTGGCCTCGCGTCCGCCACCACGAACATCTGGCTGCTCTGCGTGGAGCCCGTCGAGCCGCTCACCGCGATAAAGCCATCTTCGCCGTCGTCCGGCACCGTGACCTGGATCTGGCCTTCGGATCGAGAGACGATGCTCGCCGGCACGCCTCCGATGGTCACGGTCGTCACCCCGTCGAGCCCGCGGCCATTGATGGTGACCGTCGTGAAGGGCGCCGCGCTCTGCGGGGAAAATCCGTTGATCGCGACTCCCCCGCTCGATCCCGAGGTCACGCGGAAGCTCGCGGCGCTCGTGGCCTCCCCCGCGAGCGTCAGCACCGTAATAGGGCCTGTCGTCGCGCCCGCGGGCACCATCGTTTGAACGATCGCGCCCCTCGCGGTCGATTGGCCAGCCGCGCTCGCCGCGCCGAAGCTCACGGAGATGACGCCGCTGAGGTTTTGTCCCGCGATGACGACAGGCGTCCCAGGAGGGCCTTCCTGCGGGGAGAAGGAGCTCACGACCGGCGATCCCAAGGCAGGAGGAGGAGGACGGATGAGGATCGGCGCGCCGATCACCGGCGCTTCCCCGCCAGGCCGAGAGGCGATGAGCGAGAGCCTCGCGGGCCCTTGAATGCCCTCGGGGACGCGCCACTCCATGCTCCTCGCCTCGGCGGGGAGCTCCTCGGCGATGGTGTGGAAACGGCCGTCGTCCGTCCAGACACCCAAATGATGAGACTCCGAGTCCTTGGGAGACTCCCACGTGACGGTGACCCGATCACCCGATTCGAGCGTGACCCCGGCCACCGGCTCCAAAAGCCGTGACGTGTGCATGGAAACACCTCCTCGCACCCATCTACGGCGGGGCCGAAGCGCCGGATCGCTATCAGCCTATTTCTTCTTGGGGGCGCTCAGCGGTCACGCTCTTCTTGGAGCGCAGGGGGGATGTACGCGCAGAGCGGGTCCTCGCCCATCATGTCTCCGGTCATGGCAAAGGCCCTCGCGCGCGAGCCGCCGCACACGCGGCGGAACGGGCACACACCACATTTGCCACCGATGGAGTCGGGGTCGCGGAGCGCTTGGAAGAGCGGGCTCGTGCGGTAGACCTGGGCGACGTCATCGGTGCGCACGTTGCCAGCCGAGATGGGCAAAAACCCGCTCGGATAAATAGACCCCGTGTGCGAGACGAACAAGAAGCCGGATCCATCGTTGATGCCCCTCGGCCCTTTGACCTGCCCGTGCTCATCGACGTCCTGCAGCACGCCGATGGCCTTGTGCTTCGCGTGGTGCTCCAACATCACACGCCGGAAATGCGGCGCGGCCGTGGTCTTGACGTCGAAGCGCGAACGCTCGGCGATGGAGGCGAGCTGTTCGAGGATGGCCTCCATGTGCTTTGCGCCGATGAGGAGCGACGCGCCCGCGCGCCCAGTGGGCACGACCGCGAACACGCTCCAGAGCACCGCGCCCACGTCCTCGACGAGCGCCGCCATGGCCTCGATGGCTTTGTGGTTGTGCGGCCCCACGCTGGTGTTGATCTGCGTCTCCAGCCCGAGCGCGCGCGCCTCACGCAAGATACGAAGGCTCTCACCAAAGCTGCCCGGCACACCTCGAAACGCATCATGGGTCGCGGCGTCGGGGCCGTCGACCGACACCGCCACGCGCGAGAGCCCCGCCGATCGAAGCGCGCTCAAGAGACTCTGTGTCATGAGCGGCGTGCCCGAGGGCGTGACCGCCATGGTGAGCCCCGCGCTCGCGCCGTGCTCGACCAGCTCCACGAGATCGAGCCTCTTCGCCGGATCACCGCCCGTGAGCACCATGAGCGGCGTGCCCATGGCCGCGATCGAGGAGAGGAGCTCTTTGCCCTCTTCGGTCGACAGCTCCAAAGGATCACGGCGCGTCGTCGCGCACGCGCGGCAGTGCTCGCAGACCAGATCACACGCTTGGGTGACCTCCCAAATCGCGAGGAGCGGGCGGACATCGAACGGGGTCGGAGGCGCCCTGCGCCGGAGCGCGTCACCCCTGTAAGAGGCCATGTCGATGATCGTCATTCCCCATCTCCTTTCAGGCCGTGTGCTGCTTGCGCGGCGCGACGCGGACACCGAGCGACTGGGGGCCATCCGTCTCGCTCGGCAGGTAACGTCTGCACCACGCGGAGAGCGCGGCATACACCTCGCGATCGCCCTTGCCGCGCGCGGCGGGGAGCGCCCGGACGAGCTCGATCCCGACAGGGAACCAGCCGCGCACCACGGCGAGGAAATGGTCGCGCACCCGCTCGTCTCCCCCGGTGTCGCCCCACTCGCCGGCGATGGTGTCGCCGATGGCGCGCTCGACGCGCACGAGCGCAGAAGCCATCTCGTCGCTCCCGAGCCTTCGTTCGGGCGGGAGCTTGTACATCCATTGCGCCAAATCGACGTCGTTTGGAGGCGCGCCGTGCTCGTCGCAATACCCCGTCACGATGGAGCGGAGGAGCCCGCGCCCGCCGCCCTGCCGTTCGAGCTTTCCCGAGAGGGCTTTGCCGAGCTCGGTCCAGACCACCAGCGCGTTCAGCGGATCATGGGTCTTGTCGTCCCCGTCGAGCGCCGCGCGGATGGCGTCGAACACCTTGGTCGCCTCGGTCGTGTCTCTCATACCCTCGCCTCGTCCTCTCTCGCGTGGCTCCCCTCGTCACCCTCTTTGAGCCCGAGCTTCTCGATACGACGGTAGAGCGTCGCGAGCGAGAGCCCCAAGACACGCGCGCACTCGCGCCGATCACCGCCGGTCCGTTCGAGCGTCGAGCGGAGGAGCGCCCGCTCGAAGTCCGCCATCACACCATGATAATCGCCCTCTTCGCCCGCGGCGCCCGCGACCCCAACGACGTCCACCGGCAAATCACCCACGGTGATGATCTTGCCCGCGCACGCGAGCGTCGCGCGCTCCATCACGTTGGACAGCTCACGCACGTTGCCCGGCCAGGGATACGTGAGGAGCTTTTGCATGGCGGCGGCGTCGATCCCCAAGACCGCGCGGCCGTGCTCCTTCTTGTGCTGCGCGAGGAAGATCTCGGCGAGCGCCGGGATGTCCTCCGGCCGCCTGCGGAGCGGCGGCACCTCGACGCGCAGCGCGGAGAGGCGAAAATAAAGGTCTTGGCGGACGCGCTTGTCGCGCACGAGCGCCGCGAGATCCGCGCTCGTCGCCGCGATGATGCGCGCGTCGGCGCGCACCGTGCGATCCGCGCCCACGGGCAACACCTCTCGTGTCTCGATCGCGCGGAGCACCTTGGCTTGGCTCGCGAGCGACAGCTCCCCGATGTCGTCGAGGAACAACGTGCCTCCCGAGGCGGCGCGGAACAAGCCCTCTCGCCTCGCGCCGTCGCCGCCCGCGCCGCGCTCCTGCCCGAACAAGCTGCTCTCGACGAGCGCCTCCGGGATGGTGGCCATGCTGACCGCAATAAAAGGCCCTTCGCGGTGGCCCGAGGCACCATGGATGAAGCGCGCCATCACCTCTTTGCCGCTGCCGCTCTCCCCCTCGATGAGCACCGCGCGCGCGCTCGCCGCGATCTGCCGCGCGAACGCGCACACATCGGCCATCTTCCGGCTCCGCGCCACGATCTCGGCGGGGGCGCAGCGCTCGGCGAGGAGCCTCCTCAACTTGGCGTTCTCGTGGACGAGGCGCCGGTGCTCACACGCCCTCTCGATCTTGCGCGCGACGTCCTTGAGGAGCACCGGCTTCAAGAGGTAATCGGCGGCCCCCGCGCGCATCGCGTCGATCACCGACTCGACGCTCCCATACGCGGTCATGAGGATCATGGCCGTGTCGGGCGAGATCGACGACAGCTCGGCGGCGAAGGTGATCCCGTCTTTGCCGGGCAACCGCAGATCGATCACCGCGACCGCGAGATCGGGGCTGTCGCGGCCCACGCCGAGCCAAAGGAGCGCGTCCTCGGCGCTCGGGAACGAAGAGACCAAGTAGCCGAGCCGCTCCAGATACCGTACGAGGTTCTGCCTCAACGTATCTTCGTCCTCGACGATCAAAACACGCTCGGGCATGAGGCCATCTCCTCTCCGGCGCCGGCGCTCAGCGGCGACGCACCATAGATGGGGAGCGCCACGGTCATCGTGGTGCCTTTGCCGAGCGCCGAGTCGATGCTCAACGATCCTCCCGCGGCGCGGAGGACGTCGGCGCTCACCGCGAGGCCGAGCCCCGTCCCGCGGCCCTTGGCCTTGGTGGTGAAGAGCGGCTCCATCGCGCGGCGCTTGACCTCGCTCGTCATGCCGGTGCCTGTGTCTTTGACCTCGATGGTGACCTTGTCTCCCCGGTGCGCGGCCACGAGCGCGAGCGTCCCGCCCTCGGGCATGGCGTCAAACGCGTTGATGAGCAGGTTGACGAGGACCATGGCCAAGTGATCTTCGACGATGCGGACGCGCGGCAGATCCTCGGGCGCGCTCACTTCGAAGCTCACCTTGCGGGCGCGCGGGTGGTGGCGGACCATGCGGAGCGCGTCGCCGACCGCGACGTGGACAGGCACGATGGTCGCGTCCTCCCCGCGCCTGCGCGCAAAATCGGTCATCTCACGGAGCACGCGATCGATGCGGCTCACCTGATCACGGAGCACGCGAATCGAGGAGCGGACGTGATCGCCCTCGGTCTCGAACGCCAACATCTCGAGCTCGCTCGACATCGACGCGAGCGGGTTCGCGATGTCGTGCGCGATGCCCGACGCGAGCACGCCGAGCGCGGCGAGCTTCTCTTGGTGGCGGAGGAGCGCCTCCATCTGCTTCTCTTGGGTGATGTCGTGGCTCGCCTCGATGACGAGCGGGCCTTGCCCGTCGATGTCGGGGACGGGATAAGCGTCCACCGAATAGATGCGTCCTGTCTCGGAGTCGGTGCGCACGCACTGGCCGACCACGGGGAGGCGCGTGCGTTGGGCCTTCATCGCCACACAAGCGCCCTCGCTGGGCGAGCAGGCCGTGCCGAGCATGGAGCACCGTTTGCCGATCACCGGCTCTCCCCGGCCTTCGAGCGCGACGCGGTTGGCCTTGACCACCACGCCGCGCCCGTCGACCACGATGAGCCGCTCGCGAAGCGCGTCGAACAGCCGCTCCGTGAACGCTTGGGCTTGTTCGAGCGCGCGGGAGCGGGCGCTCACCGCGTCCTCGATCTCGCGATACGCGGCGGCGAAGGCGCGGTCGTAGTCGCGCCTCGCGCGCCAGATCGTATAAACGGCCACCGTGCCTACCAGGATGGAGCTGCCCGCGCCGCGGAGGATGTGAAACCGAAAGAGGTCCTCGGTGGATTTACTGTACCGCAGATACACCCGCTCGATGATCTCGTATCCCGCGAAGAGCACCAGGATGACGGTGGTGCCCACGGCCGCGGTCTTGAGCCAGATCCGCGTCCATTCGGCGGGTGACAGGAATGTAAAAGGGCGGCGAGAAGGCGGCACGAAGGGACTCCCGCCTTTCAGAACGCAACTCCGGGGCCACGCGCGCGCGCCTCGAATGCGCGTTGTTGTTCGGGGAATTAGGCTATTTTTCGCGCTCCGCGCGCAAGCCGTGCGCGGCAGCGCAAAAACGCGCCTCTCCACCGAGCATACGATACGCGCACGCCTCGGTGCCCACGAAGACCACCGACACGGCCCGGAGCCCTTTTGCGCCGCCGAGGGCAGCGAGCTTAGCGTCCGCCAGATAAGCCCGGAGCTGCTCGTCGGCCTCGTCGAGCTTAGCGGTCACCATCCCCTCGGCGGCGCCTGCTTTGAGGTACTTGAGCTCGATCAAGAAGCCATACCGCGCGATGGGCTGGACGCGGCTTGGCACGAGCAACAAGTCCCCATAACCAAAGTCGAGCTCCACCTCGCTCCACGCAAAGAACACCTCGGACAAGCTCAGGTACGCGAGCAAGATGACCTTCATGGTCTTCTCGTCGAGGCGGATCAGATCGCGATTCGAGAGCTTCGAGACGACCTTGGTGAAGACCAGCTCCAAGAAGGGGCCGATCTCTCCATCGCGGCCCATCGCCTTGATCGCGACTTGGACGTGCCTCGCGTCCACCTCGACGTGGCTCAGATCGTGGAGGAGCCGCGCGATGGCCTCCCAATAGAACGTGCGGATGGCGTAGTTGGGGATGCCGAGGCGAAACCACCCATCCTCCATCACCTGCAACGTGAGCAGGCCCATGTAGCCGAGGAGGGAGACGAAGTAACCCTCCTCGTAGGCGCGATCGAGCGGGAACGAGGTTTGGAGCGACGCCTCGATGGAGCCCTCGGCGAGGATGGTTTGGAACGTGCCGATGAGCTCGGTCCGAGGAGCGTTCTCGGACGTGAACAAGAAGCGCTTGACCCTGCCATAGTCGGTGCGGACGTTGACGTCCAAGATGTCGTCCGGGTAGCTCGCCGGGGGCCTCATTCCCTTTGCGAAATAGAGCACCATGTCCGGGTTGAAGACCCGCTCGGCGGCGCGGCGAGTGAACAGATAACCGTTGTAATAACGCCGCAGATCGGACAGCACCGCGGCCCGATCCAGCGAGTATCCCCCTTCGCCCATCACCTCGTCGAGGACGGCCTCCACGTCCGCCGCGGTGAAGCCGCAGAGCGTGTTGAGGTCCTCGTCGAGCGTGACGTTGCTCGTGATGTTGAACCCGCTCGTGAGGTCGTCGAGCGTGACGGGGGAGACCCCGGTCATGAAGATACGGCGCACCACGCCCATGGCCGTCCCCTCTTTGATGGTCTTGTAGAATTCACGCACGAACCCCGAGGCGTGGATGATCGCGTGATATGCGTCGCGCTCGCCCCGCGCGATGAGATCGTTCGTGAAGTTGTCGTATTCGTCGACGAGGAGATAAAGGGGATAAGCACCGCGATCCATCGCATAAAGGAAGCGGCGCATCAGTGAGGCCGGCGCGTCGGTGGACACACCCGACTCAAAGGCGCTGACGACCTTTGGCATGAGCTCCCCGTAGCGGCGCAGGAAGCTCTGGATGTTCTCGTGGAGGGTCGCGTAGAAGTCGGCGCGGAGCCTGTCGACGCCCGCGTCGGTCGTGAGGCCCGTCAGCTCCAGCCGGAGCACCGCGTATTGCCCCCGCTCTTCGGTGGGCGCCTTCGCGATGGCGAGCCCGCCGAAGAGATCATCGAAGGAAGGCGCTTGGAGCACGTCGTAGTAGTGCTCGAGCATCGAGAGGAGCAGCGACTTTCCCATGCGCCGCGGGCGCAGGAACACGAGGTAGTTACGGCCTTTGCTCCCGTCCTCCAGGTTCGGGATAAAGCCGCTCTTATCCACGTACAAAAACCCGCGCCTGCGAAGGTCAGCGAAGTTCGAGATGCCGTAGGGGAGCCTCATGACGAGGCCGGAGCATCCTCTCAGTGCTCCGTGCCGTCAAGCATGTTTATCGAGCGGTGCGCTGGAACGGTGCTCCGCGAGAGGCCAGCGCGCCGTTTCGGTCACTCCGGCAGGACCCATTTGTGCTCGGGGCGCTTCAAGATCTCGTCGATCACGCCGTTGACCGCCTTGGCCTCATCCTTCTTGTTCGCCTCCTCCGCGTGTTTGGTGATCTCGCGCGCCTCGGGGATGAGCTGTTGATAGAACCGGTCGGCCACCTCGTACATGCCGTGCCAATGCGTGTAGTCGGGCGCCATCATCGACGCCCCGTGCCGCGCGCGCCGGCCCTCGTGGTGCCAGAGGTAGAACCACGTCCACTCGATCTTCTCGTCGAACTCCTTCTTGGTGATGAGCCCATTTTTGCGCAGCGCGGCCATGATCTGCGTGCCGGGCTTGGCGAACTTCTCGTTGTAGAGCACGATGAAGTCGTCATATTGCTTGTAAAATGAATTCACGTAGTCGGGCCCGTGGCAGTGCGAGCACACGTCCTTCATGCGGCCGCGCTTCTGATCGGCGGTGTCCGCGATGAGCGCGCGGCGCTTGTCGAGGTCGAGCTCGGTCACCACTTTGTGGTTCTTGTCCGTGTCCATCACCAGGCTGATAGGAGGCCTGTTGGTCCACGAGATGCGCTCGCCCGGATCGTGCGTGACGCGCCCGCCGTTGCGCGTGTTGCCGGACATGTGGCACGTCGCGCACGTAGGCGCCTGCGCGTAGTCCTTGCCCAAGATCCACGTCGGGTTGTCGAGGTTCATCTTCTCACGCAGATCGCGGAACGCGACGCCGTGCTTCGACTCCTCGTAGATCTCCTTCTGCGGGTGATCGGGGCCGAGATGGCATTTGCCGCAGTTCTCGGGCTGGCGCGCGCGCCGAGGGGAGAAGTCATGACGGCTGTGGCACGCCGAGCACGAGCCCGACGAGCCGTCGAGGTTGAGCCGGCCAATACCCGTGTTGGGCCAGCCCGCCGGATCCAACATGGGTTTGCCGCCCTCCCCCTTCTTGATGCGCCCCACCGCCTCCATGTTGGTGGGTTTGCCGTCCGGCCCGGGCTTGAGATCATCGACGGTGACGGGCGGGCCGCTCGTCGCGAGGAGCCCGACCTTGGCGCCGTGGCACTGCCGGCACCCCGAGTTGACGCTCGCCATGCCGTTCACCTGCCCCATCGGCGGCTTGCCCGGCGTGGGCGAGTGAGGATCGAACGGCGCGCGCGCGCCCTCGACCGTCTCGGCCAAGTAGTTGTCGAGCGAAGCGAGGATGTTGCCCGCCGCCGCGTGGTGGCTCCGCGCGAACTCGGCCCCTACGGCCTCATGGCACTTGGAGCAGTCTTTGGGCGTCACCACCGTGGCGATGAGCGCGCCGTAGTGCGTGAACGCGTCCGCGTCGCCCTGCTGGGCCTCGTGGCACTCGACGCACCCGACTCCCTTCTTGGCGTGCGTCGAGCCCTTCCAGTGCTCGATGATGCCCGAGGTGCTCTGCGCGTGGCAGTCCACGCACGCCTTGGAGCTCTGCGGGACGGAGATGTGCGCGGGCGCGAGCCCTGCTTCTTGTCGCTTCCTGCTCACCTCCATCCATTGGACGAAGATGAGCGAGATCAAGAACGCAGCGCCGAGGATCGCGATGACGATACGCTTCGTGTTGAGTGACATAGTCCTTTAACCTCGCGCGGCCCCCTCAATGGGCGACCGCCGCCTCCCAAACCGTGAGCCCGACGAGGGCGAAGACAGCGACGACACCGATCCACACGCTCACGTCCTCCCGCCGGAGCAGCTTGCGGAGCCGAGCGTCGATGAAGGGCCAAAGGAACATCGTGAAGACCACGAGCCCCATGCTGAGCACCGCCGCCGTGCCCGAGAAGAGCTTGAGCCAGCGGAAGGCCACGTAGAAGAACCACTCCGGCTTGATCACCTCCGGCGTGCTGAGCGGATCCGCGCGCGGCCCCATGGTCGCGGGGAAGATGGTCGAGAGCGCCGAGAGCACCACCATGAGCACGAGCCCCATGATGATCTCCGTAAAGAGATGATCCGGGATGAAGTTGAAGTGCTTCTTCTCCTTGTCGTCCTCGTCATCGAACCTGAGCTCGGTCACCCCTTGAATCCGAATGATGGTGACGTGCAGCGCCACGAGCGCCGCGATGGTGACCGGCAGGACCGCCGCGTGGAGCACGAAGAACCGCGGCAACGTGCGCTCGTTGTACGTGTCGCCCGCGAGCAGCACGCGCTTCATCAGACCGCCCAAGAGAGGCACGTTGTCGGCGATGTTGGCCCCCACCGTCGCCCCCCAAAAGCTGAGCTGCTCGTACACGAGGCTGTAGCCCGTAAAGCCCGTGACGAGCGTGGTGAGCAAAAGGCACATGCCCACCATCCAGTTGATGTCCCGGGGCTTCTTGAAGGCGCCCGTGAAGAACACCCGCATTTGATGGAGCACCAGAGAGGCGATCATCAACGTGGCCGCCCACTTGTGGACGCTGCGGAAATACCAGCCGAACGCCGCCTCGTCCGTGATGTACTTGACCGACCCCCAGGCCGTCTGCGGTGACGCCTCGTAATAGAACGCGAGCAGGATGCCTGTCACGATCTGGATCACGAAGAGGTACGCCGGGGTGCCGCCGAGCGCGAACCACCATCGCTTCATGTGGTTCGGCACAGGCTCGTTGGTGAGCTCCGCGAGCTCCTTGCCCGAGATAGGGAGCCGCTCTCTGATCCAACCGACGAGCCCGCGGGCCGGCGCTCCGGGCGTTGTCTCTGCTTTGTGGCTCATCCGAGCTTCTCCGTGGGCACCTCGATGAACAACATCCCACCTTCCACGCGGAGCGGATACCGCGGGAGCGACTGCCCAGCGTCCCCCGGCGGCCCGCCCGTCGCCTTTCCTACAGGGTCGAAGGTGCCATTGTGACAAGGGCAGAAGAAGCGGTTCTTCGGCCCCTCCCAATGCACCTGACAACCGAGGTGAGGGCACGAGCTCGAGAGCGCGATGAAGTCGGCCTCGGTGCCCGCGTCGCCCCGCCGCGCGATCACCACCGGAGCGCCGTTCGGCGCCCGGTACGTCATCGACTCTCCCACGCGGAGGCGCGAGAGCGGCGCGACGAGCATCCACGCCGTCGCCGTCTTTTGCGCAGGATAAAGGTAGCGCGCGGCCATGGCGCCGAAGGAGCCATATCCGGCCACGAGCCCGCCGGCCATGGCCGCGGACGACGCCGTGGTGAGGAGCCTCCTCCGCCCAGGGTCCTTGGGCGTCTCTTCGGGAGGGGCCTGCGCCTCCTCGGCTGCTTCGTTCGTGTCGTCGTCCGATGCCATCGTTGATTCACCCGTTCCCGTTCCTGTCTTCATGACTCCTTGTACGCGCGCTCCAGCGCCTCGATGAAGGCCCATTGAGCCTGGTAGCCGGCCTCGCCGAGCGTCGCCGCGCGCGAGCGCGCGAACGCCTCACGGAGGCGCTTGTCCTCTGCCTCGTCGAGCAGGCGCGCGGCCATGACGAAGAGCACGTTGTTCTCTTTGTGAATGTGCTCGCCGAGGAGCTGAACGTACGACCGCGCGACGTCGGCGAACCGCGCGCGCGCCTTGTCCGAGGCGACGAGATCGGGCGCCGCCTCGAAGAGCGCTTTGAGCATCTTCCGGCCGGCGTCGTGCTCGTGGAGCATCACCGCGATGGGCCCGCCGCCGCGCGGCATCCCACGCGCTTCGAGCGCAGGGAAGAGGTGGTCCTCCTCCTTCATGTGGTGATAGCGATCCGCGTAGTCGCGAAAGAACGAGAGCAGATCGGTCACTTGTTTCGCAGGCGGCGGATCGCTCGCCTCGACGCGCGAGGCGAGCGCGTCGAGCACGTTGAGCGCCTTGACGATGAGCGTGTGATCGTGCTCCAGGTTCCTTGTCGCGTTCATGGCATCTCTCCCCTCAGAGTCCCTCAAAAGATCAGTGGAACGTCGATTTGAACGATGTTGTAATTGGACCCCGCCATGGGCTTGTCGAGGCCGCGCGCGTACGCGACGCCCGGCCGGAGCCAAACGGTCTTGGCGAGCTGCGCGTGGAAGCGCGGCCCGAACGCGACCGTGAGGTTGTCGCGCGTCACCCCCGAGGTGTCCGCCGCGACGGCGGCGGGCGTGGAGAGCCAGCGTTGATACCGCAGCTCCGCGCCGGCCGAGAGCCAAGGCGCGAAGAAATACCCTACGTGAAGGCCCGTGGTGAGGTTCGCCTTGCGCGCGTCCTTTTGCACGTCCTCCCCGCGCACCCGGATGAGCGCCAGCACCGTCGCCTCGGCTTGAACCGTGAGGCCGCGATACACAAAGGCGAAATCGAGGCCGGGGAACATCACGAAGTCGTTCACCGCGAACATCGCGTTATCCATCGCCGACCGCGCGAGGACACCCGTCTTGACGGCGCCCGCCGTCTTCGGGTTGAACTGATTGCCCCCGCCTTCGCCGGTGGGGACGGCGAAGCCGAGGAAGAGCGCGAGCCGCAGGTGACTCGGCAGCTTGATTGAATAGGTGCCGCCGAAGGCCAGGTTGGTGAGCCCGGCCGCGTCCTTGGTGCCGGCGACGCCGAGCCTCACGAACGGAGAGAAGTCGGGCGTCACTTTGTAGCTCGCGAGGAGCATCGAAGCGACCGTGAACGCGCCCTTCTTGGTGGTGGGATCTTCATAGCTCGCGATGGTGGTGTCCGACCGGATGACCGAGACCGCAAACACCGGACGGAGCTGCCAAGGCAACGAATAGGGCGCCGGCGGCGGCGCGGGAGGAGGCTCGGCGACCCGGAGCATGGGCGGCGGCGGAGGGGGGAGAGGCGGATACGGCTGCGCGCCGGCGCCCTCCGCGACGAGGAGCGAAGTTACAACGAGCGATGAAGCGAGGACGCGTCTCATGTCATCTCCTTTTTTGCGCCGCTCCCGCAGAAGTTTCACCCATGGTGGTGAAGGCTCTCGACCAGATAAGGGTCCTTCCGCGGGAGGAGCGGCGCTGCGCGAAGATTCCTCTCCACGACAAGCACGAACAGTGCCGCAAAGCCGATGAAGATCACCACCTCGATGACGCCGATGCCCGTGTGAACAGGCTGCCCGGAGGGCGTCACCATCAGGTAGATATCGAGCCACCGGCCGAGCAGGAGCAGGACGCTCACCCGGGTGAGCTGGGCCGCCGACCTCTTTTGACGTTGCGGCAGGAGCGCCAAGAACGGCACGGCCCAATTGACGACCACGTTGGCCCAGAACAAAAATCCCCATCCGTCACGCGTACGGGCGAGGTAATACGACGTCTCCTCCGGGATGTTTGCGTACCAGATGAGCAGATATTGGGAGAGCCAGAGGTACGCCCAAAACGTCGCCATCCCGAAGATCAACTTCCCGAGATCGTGCAGGTGCGCCTCCCCCAGCTCGGGGAGCGCGCCCGATCGCCGGAGCGCGAGGACGAGCAGCGTCAGCGCCGAGAGCGCCGCGACCAACATCCCCGCCATGTTGTAGAGCGCGAAGATGGTGCTCGCCCAATGGGGGTCGAGGCTCATCACCCAATCGAACGACGCCATCGAGAACGAATAGGCCAGCACCAGCAGGAACCCCGCCGAGATCCCCACGCTCGACCGCGTCTCGCGCGCCGGATCGTCGCTCGTGTCCTGCGCGCGGGATCGCCTCTCGAGCGCGGACCAAAACACGAGCCACAGCCCGAGCGCGACGAGCATCCTCACGGCATATCCGGGCAAGGTGAGGTAAGCGTGCTTGAAGTGCACCGTGAACATGGCCTCTTGGCCGTGCGCGGAAGGAGCCGTGTGGGCCGTCTCCGCCGCGTGCCCTTGACCGCTCGCCCATGGATACAAGACACGCGCCCCCGCCCAGAGCCCGAGCATGCTCGCCGAGCCCACGGGCAAATACCCCATGAGCGCTTCCATCGGCCTCCGCAGGATGGCGCTCCACCCTGCGCTCGACACGTTGAGCATCGCGAGCAAAGCCATGGATCCGAGCGCGATCGTGATCATGTAAAACGCGCTCGTGAGGTAGGCGGACCACGCGCGGACGGGCGAGACCGCCGCGCCGATCGCGAGCGCCACGGCGCCCGCGACGACCGCGCCGAGGAGGACCCTCCTGCCCTCGGGCAAGAACGTTGGAGTGACGCGGCTCACGGCGCACCTCCCTTCTGGAGCGACCGTACGTGAAGGACGATGCGCCACCTGTCGTCATAACCGATCTGCGCGGCGTGCGCGGGCATGAGCCCTTGCCCCCGCGCGATGATGTGATGAACCCGGCCGTCCGGGAGGCCCTTTGCCCGAGCTGCGTTGAGCGGCGGGGGCGCCGGGAATTTAGGGATGATCGGGCCGTCGCCGAGCCCGCCCGCGCCGTGGCACGGGACGCAGAAGGATCGATAGAGCCTCTCGCCCCGCGCGAGGTTCTCCGGCGTCGCCGCGAGGGGGTTTTGGAGCTCGCGCCCGGCGCGCTCCGCCTCCTCGGGCCCTTTGCCATAGTGAAGCGGCGTGAAGCCGCGCGGCAACGTGCCTTTGGCGGGGGCCATGAGCGTCTTCTTGTCCCGCGTGATCGGGCTCGGCGAGAAGGCGTCATAAGGCACCGACTCGACCATCTCGGGCATGATCTCCAAAGGCTTCTCGCGCGGATCACCCTGCGCGCACCCGGACGAGAGGGCGAAGATCGCCAAGACGATCGCGCTCCTCATGACGGCACCTCCTCGTAGTCACACGCGACGGCGTGAAAGGCCTTTGCGATCTTCCGCGCGCTCGTCTCGTCGTACCCCTCGCCGCGCGTCGCGAGCGCGAGCGCGAACCTGTCGTCGGTGACCCGCTCGACCGCGCGCGCGCGGAGCTTGGGATAGAGCCGCGCGCGGGCGAAGAGGGCAAAGACCGTGATGAGCGCCGCGAAGAGCACCGTGACCTCGAACGCCACGGGCAGGAACGCAGGCATGGAGTTGTTGGGCTTGCCACCGACGTTGAGCGGCCAGCTCGTCACCGAAGCAAAGAGCTGGAGCCCGACGCCCGCCGCGAGCCCGGTCACCCCGGCGGCGAAGCAGACCCACGTGAGGCGAGAGCGCCTGAGCCCCATGGCCTCGTCGAGCCCGTGCACCGCATAGGGCGTATAGACGTCGTGGATGGCGAGCCCCGCGTCGCGCGCGGCGCGCGTCGCCTCGACGATCGCGTGCTCGTCCTCGAAGACGACAACGAACGCTCGCTCGCTCATGCGGCCTCCTTTGCTGCGTGATGATCGGTTTGAGCGCCTCCGCCCGTGTGATCCGAGAGCGCGTGCCCGCGGCGCCGGCCATACCCCGCGACGGCCTTGACCTCACCGATCGAGACGGCGGGCAGGAACCTGCAGAACAAGAGGAACGCGGTGAAGAAGAGCCCGAACGTGCCGATGAACGTCCCCACCTCGATGAAGGTCGGCGCGTACATCGCCCAGCTCGAAGGCAGGTAGTCGCGGTGGATGGACGTCACGATGATGACGAAGCGCTCGAACCACATCCCGATGTTGATGACGATGGAGATCGCGAAGATGAGCGCGGGCGTGGTGCGCACCTTCTTGATCCAAAAGAGCTGAGGGATGATCACGTTGCACGTGACCATGGTCCAATACGCCCACGCGAACGGCCCCGTCGCGCGGTTCTTGAGGAAGACCCACGCCTCATAAGGGTTCTCGGAATAGAGCGCTACAAACAATTCGCTCGCGTACGCGAGCCCCACGATGCCGCCCGTCACCAAGATGACCTTCGTCATCTTTTCGAGATGGCCAATCGTGATCAGATGCGTAAAGCCCATGGTGACGCGCGCGATGATCATCAGCGTGAGCACCATGGCGAACCCGCTGAACACCGCGCCCGCGACGAAATACGGAGGGAAGATGGGCGTGTGCCAGCCGGGGATCACCGACGTGGCGAAGTCCATCGAGACGATGGTGTGGACCGAGACCACGAGCGGCGTCGCGAGCCCGGCGAGGAGCAGATACACCACCTCGTAGCGCGACCACGTGCGGTTCGATCCCGTCCAGCCGAGCGACAGGATCGAGAAGATGGTGCGGCGGACGCCGGTCGATCGATCGCGCATGGTGGCGAGATCGGGGACGAGCCCCACGAACCAGAACACCGCCGAGACGATGAAATACGTGCTGATCGCGAACACGTCCCAGAGGAGCGGAGATCGGAAGTTGACCCACAACGTGCCTCGGGAGTTGGGATAAGGGAACATCCACGCGAACAGCCACGGCCTCCCCATGTGGATGATGGGGAAGAGCGCCGCGCACATGACCGCGAAGAGCGTCATGGCCTCGGCCGCGCGGTTGATGCTGGTGCGCCACTTTTGGCGGAACAGGAAGAGGATGGCCGAGATCAACGTGCCTGCGTGGCCGATGCCGACCCAAAACACGAAGTTCGTGATGTCGAAGGCCCACCCCACCGTCTTGTTGAGCCCCCACGTGCCGATGCCGGTGCGGATCTGGTGCGTCACGCACGCGGCGCCGAGCCCGAGCGCGGAGAGCGCGATCACGAACGCGATCCACCAGCGCCCCGTGGGCCTCCGCTCGACGGGACCGGCGATGTCCTCCGTGATCGCGTGGAGGGATCGCTCCTCGGAGATGAGCGGCTCGCGGAGCAGGGAGAGAGTCTCAGCCATGGTCGGGCTCCGTGATCGGGTTACGGACGCGGGCGAGATAACCCACCGCCGCTTCCATGTTGATGTCGTCGAAGAGCCGATACGCGCGCCCCTCGCGCGCGAGCGCCGACGCGCGGCTCTTGGGATCGAGCCTGTCGCCGAACACGATGGCGCCCGTCGGACAGGCGCCCGCGCACGCAGGGGTGATGTCGCCGTCTCGGATGGCCCTGCCCTCGGCCTTCGCGCGCGCCTTGCCCTCTTGGATGCGCTGCGAGCAGAGCGAGCATTTCTCCATCACGCCGCGGCTCCGCACCGCCACGTCCGGGTTCAGCACCATGCGCGCGAGCGGGTCGTCGTGCGGATAATCGAACCAATTGAACCTGCGCACCTTGGGAGGGCAGTTGTTGGCGCAATACCGCGTCCCGACGCAGCGGTTGTAGACCTGTTGATTGAGCCCGTCCGACGAGTGCACCGTCGCGACCACCGGACAGACCGTCTCGCACGGGGCGTTGCCGCAGTGCTGGCACATCATCGGTTGGTGCGTGACGCTCGGCGCCTCGGGCGGTCCCGCGTAATACCGATCGATCCGCATCCAGTGCATCTCCCTCCGGCGCCGGACCTCGTCCTCGCCGACCGAAGGGATGTTGTTCTCGGCCTGGCACGCGACGACGCACGACGAGCAGCCGATGCACGCGGAGAGGTCTACGACGAGGCCCCACGCGTGATCGCCCAAAGGACGCTCGGGCCACATCGTGAGATGCCGTTTGCCGTCGGCGCTCGGCGCGTGCGCCTTGTGGACCTCGGTGAACGTGGTCTCGCGCGCGATGCCCCTGCCCTCCTGCGAGGGGTGGGTCTGCGACTTGGCGAGCTCTTTGTGCCCGGGCGCGCGCGCGACGGTGACCGTGCCTTTGCCGAGCGCGAGCGGAGATGCGTTTGCGCCCTTGCCGTCGCCGATGGGGCCCGCGCCCTTGCGGCCGTAGCCCACCGCGATCGCGACCGCGCGCGGGTGGATCCCCGGCTCGATGAGCGCGGGCAAGGTGATCGCCTTGTCTCCTCCTTTGACGCTCACCATGTCGCCTTCGCGCACGCCGAGGCCCTCGGCGAGCTTCTGGGCGATGCAAACGTAGTTGGTCCACGTCACCTTGGAGAGCGGGTCGGGCAGCTCTTGGAGCCACGCGTTGTTGGCAAAGCGCCCGTCGCGCATCCCCACCTTCTCGTAGAGCACGAGCTCGGTCGCGCCTTTGGGGGGCGCCGACGACACGCGCTCCGTAAAGCGCGCGGCGAGCGGGGCGAGGTCTTGCAAGGCCGCTGTCCGCGGCTCGAAGGAGACTTGCGCAAACCCATCTTGACGGGCCTTGTCCCAAAACGCTTGGAACGAAGGGGGCGCCGAGATGGCTTTGGAGAAGACCTCGGCCTCCCAACGCTTCTTGAGGATCTCGTCGTGCGCTGCGGCCTCGGGTCGCGCCCCGCTCCAACGGAGGAGCGACTCCACCGCCGATCGCGTCTCGAAGATAGGGGTGACCGCGGGTTGGCGAAGGCCGACGTGGCCCCGCACGGGCTCGGTGTCTCCCCACGCTTCGAGCGGGTGGTGGTCCGGCGCGAGGTAACGTGTGATGGAGCCTGTCTCGTCGCGCCTGTCGCCGAGCGAGATGGTGAGATCGACCTTGCCGAAGAGCGCCGCGAGCTCACCGCCCCGAGGGTGGGTGAAAACAGGGTTAACGCCCCACACGATCACCGCGCCCACCGCGCCTTTGCCCATCTCGTCCAAGAGCTCCTCGAACGGGATGGCCGCGGGGCGGGCGGGCGCCGCGGCGAGATCGAGCGTGCTGCCATAGCTCTGAAGGAGCTCGTTCAGCACGTTGACCGCGGCTTGATCGCGCGCGTCGTCGCTGCCCGCGAGCACCACGGCGTGACCCATGTTGCGCGCGAGATCGGCCGCGATCGCGTCGAGCGAACGAGCGTCGGTGTCGGGCGCGCGCACCCCGGCAAAGAGCGCTGTTTTAGGGTCTTTGGGAAAGGCCGCGCGGGCCAGGTGCGCGACGATGGGGATCGTGTCCGAGGGCAGCGCGATCACCCGGTGATCCGCGTTCGATCCCGTGAGCGAGAGCTTGGGCTCGATCACGTGGAGCCGGTTCATCGAAGGGCCATGAGGGTCACGGCCCTTGATGAACCGCCTCGCGAGCCCCACGGGCGATCGCCACGTGCCCAAGAAGTCCGCGCCGATCGAGACGATGACTCGGGCCTTGTCGAGCTCAATCACGGGCAAGAGCGGAGCTCCATGGGTGAGCGCGTGCGCCGCGGCGATCGCCTCCTCGGAGGGTGAATCGAAGGAGACTCGTTTGCTCCCGGGGAACGCCGCGAGGAAGCTCGCAAGCGCGGCGCCGGCGGTGGGGCCGAGCGAAGAAGGGGAAATGACCCTCACCGCTTTGGAGGAGGCTTTGACCCGCGCGAGCGCCGCCGTGACCTCGGCGTCGAGCTCTCTCCAAGGCACCTCGCGATCGGCGATGAAGGGGCCTTTGGCCCGCGCCGCGTCGTAGAGCGAGAGCACCCACGCTTGGCCGACGGCGCACGTGCCGCCGAGGCTCACCGGATCACGGTCGTTGCCCTCGACCTTAATGGGCCGGCCGTCGCGGGTGCGGAGCACGACGCCGCACGAGGCCGCGCAGCCGCCGCACACCGACGCGTACTCGAGCGCGAGCCCGGGTGTCACCTCTTCGGGCTTGTCGAGATACGGAATCAGCTTCTTGTCGGGCGCGCGCGAGCACGCCGAGAGCGCCGCCGCGCTGAGGCCCATGGCGGCCAAGAACCCGCGGCGTGAGAAGCGCCCCACGTCCTCGTTCGAGACGGGCAGCTCCTCGGCGAACTCGTCGCCGCGCACGGTGCCTTTCTCATCGAGGGTTTGCCAAAGCCTCATGGGTCATCTCCTATTGATGGCAGGCGACGCAGTCGGTCGGCGGCGCGAGGTTTTTGTCGGACCACGCGGCGACACCTACGCTCGCCGGAGGGGTCCTGTGGCAGTCGAGGCAAAACCCCATGGAGAGGGTCTCGACCTGACGGACGCGCGCCATCGTCTCCACCGGGCCGTGGCAAAGCTGGCAGCCGACGCCCGCGCCCACGTGGCGAGCGTGGTTGAAATACGCGAAGTCAGGCAGCTTGTGGACGCCCTCCCACGCGATGGGCGTCCCCTCGGCGTGAGCCTTCTTGATCTTCACGATCTCGGGCGATCCGGGGAGCACCTGCTCATGGCAGTTGAGGCACACGCTCACCGGGGGGACGCCCGCGTGCCGGCTTTTGTCGGCGCCGAAGTGGCAATACAGGCAATCAATCTTGAGCTCGCCCGCGTGGAGCGCGTGCGAATAGGCGATGGGCTGCTCGGGCTCGTAGCCCTGCCGCGATCCCATGCTGTCGCAGGAGAGCGGGGCGAGCGAGACCGCCGCCGCGCCCGCGAGGAGCAGCGCGCGCCGCGCGGTCAACATACGACCTCCGCGCCCTCGCGAGCATAGTAGTGGTAACAGAGCACCAGGTTCAGCGCATAGAACGCGGCGAGCGCGTAAAACGCGGCCGCGGGCGAGCCGAACCGGCCGACGGCCCACGAGAACAACATGGGCACGAGGAACGAGCCATACGCGCCGATCGCGGCCGTCCAGCCGAGCACGGGCGCGGCCTCGGTGCGCGGGAAGATGACCGGGATCATCCGAAACGTGGAGCCGTTGCCCACGCCCGCCGCGAAGAAGAGCACGAGCATGAGGCCGAGGAAGGGCCAGAATGCGTCGAGCGAGGTTGGGCTCGTGTAGCGCGTGATCGCGAGCGCGCCGGCGAGGAGCAGCGCGCCCGACACCATGGTGACCTTGGCGCCTCCGACCTTATCGGAGATCCACCCGCCGACGGGCCGGACCGCCGATCCGATGAGCGCGCCCAAGAAGGCATATTTGAGCGGGTCGGGCGCGCCCGGGATCTTGCCAAAGACCTCGCGGAGCAGGAGCGCGAAGGCCGCGGCGAAGCCCGAGAACGAGCCGAACGTCATGAAGTAGAGGACCGTCATCACCCACGTGTGCTTGCGCCGGAAGATCACCGCTTGATCGCGCAGGCTCGCGGTCACCGGGATCGACCGGAGATAGACGGCCGCGAGGATGGCTGTCACCGCGACGGGGATGACCCACACGAACGCAGCGTTCTGCATCCACATGGCCTTCTCGACCGCGCCCTTCTTCCACGTGAGCGGCCCGCCCGCGAGCGCGCCGAAGTAGCCTCCGCCGATGATGACCGGCGTCAAGAACTGCACGATGCTCACGCCGAAGTTGCCGATGCCCGCTTGAATCCCGAGCGCTGTGCCTTGTTTGGCCTTGGGGTAAAAGAGGCTCGTCGACGACATGAACGCCGAGAAATTCCCGCCTCCGAAGCCCGCGGCGGCGGCGAGCAGGATCAAGATCCAATACGGTGTCTGGGGGTTTTGGACGGCGAGCCCGATGCCGATGGACGGGACGAGGAGAGAGAGCGTCGCGAGGGTCACGACGGGCCTCGTCCCGAACATCTGGACCACGAACGAATACGGGATTCGGAGCGTCGCGCCCACGAGCCCGGGCACCGCGGCGAGCATGAAGCGCTGGGAGACAGAGAGGTTGAAGCCGAGCTCAGGGAGCTTGACGACAGCCACGCTCCACACGAACCACGTCGCGAACGAGAGGGTGAGCGCCGCCGTCGTGATGGCGAGCGTGCGGCGCGCGATGGGCGCCGCGGCGCTCTCCCAGAACACCGGATCTTCGGGGTTCCAGCGCGCGGGCGCGGGAGGTGTCGAGCTTACGGAGAGCGCTTTGGCGGTCATGACTCATGCCCTCGCTGCGCTCTGGGTCTCACCGCCGCTCGGCGCGTGGGCGGCGGAGGGGGCGTGATGATGATCTTCGAAGTGCTCGGCGATGTGCGGCGTGCGCTCACGCTCCATCCTGCGCACGACCACGTAGAGCCAAAGCCAGCACGCGCCCGAGAGCGCGAAGAAGAAGAGCCAACACGTGGTCCAAACCCCCGACTCGCGGAGCAGATAACCAAACAGGATCGGGCAGAAGAAGCCGCCGAGCCCGCCCAACACCCCGACGATGCCGCCGACGACGCCGACCTCCTTGGGGAAGTATTCAGGGATGTATTTGTAGACCGCGGCCTTGCCGATACCCATCATGATCCCGAGGATGAAGACGAGCCCGGTGAAGACCCACACGTTGGCTTGAAAGAAGATGTGCGTGACGCCCTTGGCGACGAGCTGCTTCTTTTGCACCTTGTCGCCCACCGCGACCACGGGCTCCTGCCAAAAGCGGGATCGGGGCCAAACGAGCGTGTGCTCATCGACCTTGCCCTCGGGCGGCGTCGCGCGGAGCTTGTAACGCACGCTCCCCACCATCACCTCGTCGCGCGTCACGCTCGTCACCACGCCGGGCGCCGTCGCCATCACGCCCTCGCCGGGAGAGGTGATCTCCATGCGAGGCACGATGAGCAGGAGCGACGAGACGGTGCACGCGCCGAAGACCCAAATCATCACGGTGCGCGCGCCGAACTTGTCCGAGAGGTAGCCGCCGAGCGCGCGGATGACGCCCGAAGGGAGGCTGAAGATCGCGGCGAGCAGACCGGCCATCGCCACCGTGGACGCATAGACGTTCACGTAATAGGGGATGAGCCATTGGGCGAGCGCGACGAACCCGCCGAAGACCAGGAAGTAATAGAGCCCGAAGCGCCACACCCGCACCACCTTGAGCGGCGCGAGCTGCTCGGAGAGCGGTTTGCCCTTTTGGCCCTCGACCACCTTGGTGTGAGACAAAAGCGCGAAGAGGAGCCCCATCGCCGCGAGCAGGGCGGCATAGACACGCGGCATGTTGCGCCAATTCTCCAGATGAGCGCCGCCGTCGGTGAGGTATTTGAGGAGATGCGGAGCGCCGATGCTGGTGATGGCGGAGCCCGCGTTGCCAGCGCCGAAGACGCCGAGCGCGGTGCCTTGGTGCTCCTTCTTGAACCAGAGCGAGGTGTAGGCGATGCCGACCGAAAACGACGTCCCGGCGAGGCCGAATCCAAGGCTCCCGAGCGCGAATCCGCTGTACGTGGTGGCGTAGCTCATCGCGTACGCGGCGGCGGCGGCGGCGAACATCACCGCGCTGAACACCACGCGCCCGCCCCAACGATCGGTCGCCATGCCGATGGGCAAACGGAGGATGGAGCCCGTCAGCACGGGGAGCCCCATGAGCCAACCGATCTGCGCCTTGTCGAACGCAAAGACCTTGTTGTCCACGAGGAACGTCACGAGGACGCCGTTCATCATCCACACGGAGAAGCAGATGGTGAACGAAAGCGTGGAGAGGATGAGCGCCGAGATGGCGTGTCGCTCTTCGCCCTTTTGCGGGTTCATACCTTGGCCCCCCCGAGCCTCCTGCGGTTCCAGACCACGATTTGCACGCTGCGCCAGAGGTAAGGCACCGGCGCGACGAGCATGTGGACGAGCCGCGTCGCCGAGAAGGTGGAGAACAGGACGAACGCGCCGAGCACGTGGAGCCGCACCGCCAGCGGCAGATCCGCGATGGATCGGATGTCGGGCTGGAGCACGAAGATCGAGCGCAGATAAGGCACGAGCACCTGCGTGTACCAAGCCGATCCCCAGCGCAGGTAAAGGGCGATGTAGAGCCCCGTGCCCACCTGGAAGAGCAGGATCAGATACACGAGCACGTCGACCTTCGAGGTGACCGCGCGGAGGCGATCGTCACGCATCCTGCGCACGACCAAGATCACGAGCCCCGCGAGCGTGAGGAGCCCCGCCGAGAGCCCCGTCGTCTCGAGCACCAGGAGGCGGAGCGGCGCGCTGTTCCACGCCATCACCTCACGCGGGATCAAGAACCCGATGAGGTGCCCGAGGAAGAGCACCAAGACGCCGAGATGAAAGGGGACCGTGCCCCAAAAGAGCCACCGTGACTCCAAGAACTCCGACGAGAGGCTCGTCACGGTGAAGCCGTCGCGGCGATACCGCTGGATCGAGACCACCAGCGTGAGCGCCGCGGCGAGGTACGGCAGGGCGCCGAAGAGGAGAATGTCAATCATGCGAAGCTCCTCTCTTGAAAGCCTGGGAACATGGGGAGGCGGCGCGCATCCTTGCTGGACCCGTCGGGGGCCGCGTCGGGCCTCTGCGCGGGGAGCGCCGCCGGTGTATCGATGTGATAATCGGCCATCAGCACGGAGAGGACGGCCTCGAAGAGATGGCGATAGCCGCCGCCGTCGTCCTCGAACGTGGCGAGGAGCTTGTGAACGACGGGGACCATGACCTCGTTCACGAGGTCATAAGGCTCCTCCGCGTCGTCGAGCCGCGGCAGGAGGCGGAGCGCCACGGTGAGGTGATCGAAGAGCTCGACGCCCGCCGAGATGCCATGAGCCACGGCCGCGGCCTTCATTTTGACGAGGAAACCGCCGCGCCGGTACGTCTCGCCGAACACCTGATACCCGAGGTCCATGCAGCGCGTGGGGGCCAGATCGAAGAGCCGCGCATAGAGCTCCTCGTTCTCCCAAGAGCTGCGCCCCGCGACCTCGGCGGCGAAGCGCGCGACGAGCTCGCTCGCCTCGGAGTGGCTCGTTTGGAGCGCGGTGCGCGCCTGTTCGGCCGTGGCGAGGAGGTCCTCGCCCGGATAGGAGAGGAGCGCGGCGAGGAGGGGATAGAGCGTCTCTCTCACGGGGCCCTCTCTGGAGCGGTGATGAAGCCAAAGCCGGCTGCGCCCTTGAATTCGAGCGGATCGTCGAGCGCGCTCACCGCCTCTTCGCGGTGCATCGGCGGGATCACGAACCTGTCCTCGAAGGTGGGGAGCGACGTGAGGCGATAAATCTCCTCGGCCTCGACGCGGGTGAGATCCGCCTCGGCGAGCAGCGCGTCGAGCCTCTTTTGGCCTACGTCGCCCACGGTCTCCTCCCTTCGATACCACCTCACGGCCATCATCTTGCGGAGGGCATAACGGAGCTTGCCCACGTCGCCCGCGGCGAAGAGCTTGGCCATGTACTCGAGCGGGAGCCTGTTTTTGTCGAGCGCGCCGAAGAGGTCCTCGCTCGTCGTGTCGTAGACCTCGCCCTCGCCCGATCCCAAGATGGGCAGGAGCGGGGGTACGTAAAAGAGCATGGGCAAGGTGCGGTATTCGAGGTGGAGCGGCAGCGCGAGGCCCCACTCCTTCACGAACTTGTAGACGGGCGATCGCTGCGCGCTCTCGATGACGGAGTCGTGGATCCCCTGCTCGCGCGCCTTGCGGATCACCTCGGGGTCCTTGGGGTTCAAGATCATCCGGCGCTGCGCCGCGATGATCCCGGCGTCGTCCGTGGCGGCGACCTCGGTGATCATGTCAGCGTCGTAGAGCACCATGCCGAGGTAGCGAATGCGGCCCACGCACGAGTGGAAGCACGCGGGCGCCTGGCCCGATTCGAGCCGCGGATAACACAAGATGCACTTCTCGCTCTTGCCCGTGGACCAGTTGAAATACGTCTTCTTGTAAGGGCACGACGAGACGCACATGCGCCAGCCGCGGCAGCGGTCTTGGTTGAGCACCACCACGCCGTCCTCGCCGCGCTTGTAGAGCGCGCCCGAGGGGCACGAGGCCACGCACGCGGGGTTGATACAGTGGTTGCAGATGCGCGGCAGATAAAAGAACACGAGCCGCTCGACCTCGAAGAGCTGCGATCTTTGCGCGGCGGTCAAGGCGGAGAGGTTCGGGTCGTTCGCCGCGTAGAGCGGAGAGCCCGAGAGATCATCATCCCAGTTGGGGCCCGCCTCGATCTCGATGGGCTTGCCGGTCACGAGGGAGACGGCGCGCGCGATGGGCTGATCGTCGCCGAGCGGCGCGGTGAAGAGATCCTCGTAGCGATAGGTCCAAGGCTCGTAATAGTCGTCGAGCTCGGGCAGCTTGGGGTTGTGGAAGATGTTGGCGAGCCCGCGGAAGCGGCCGTTGGTGCGGAGCGACACCGTAGCTCCCGCGCGCTCGAAGCCGCCGCCGTACGCCTCTTGATCCTCCCACGCCGTCGGGAAGCCCGTGCCGGGCTTGGTCTCGACGTTGTTCCACCACATGTACTCGGCGCCTTTGCGGTCGGTCCACACGTTCTTGCAGGCGATGCTGCACGTGTGGCAGCCGATGCACTTATCGAGGTGGAAGACCATCGACACTTGGGCTCGAATATCCATGACAGCGCTCCTATCCTCTCTCTCGCTCCCGGCTCAGAACTTCGGATCGTCGAGCTTGCGGACGAGGACGTGGGTGTCCCGGTTGACGCCGGTCGGGCCCCAGTAGTTGAAGTGATAGGTGAACTGCGCGTACCCGCCGACCATCAAGAGGGGCTTCAGCCGGACGCGGGTCAAGCTGTTGTGACCGCCCGCGCGCTTGCCGCCGCGGAGCGGCGACTTAGGCACGTTGAGGGTGCGCTCGGGAGAGTGGTAGATGATACAGACGCCCTTGGGGATGCGGGCGGAGACGTTGGCGCGCGTGCAGACGACGCCGTTGTCGTTGTAGATCTCGACCCAATCGTTGTCCTCGATGCCGAGGCGCGCGGCGTCTTTGTCGTTCATCCAAAACGGCTCGCAGCCGCGGTTGAGCGACATCATGCGGAGCGTGTCGCCGTAGGTCGAGTGGATGTGCCATTTGCCGTGCGGCGTGAGGTAGTTGAAGAGCTCGCCCTTGCCCTTGGGGTCGCTCGCGTCGACGTCGCCGTACGCGCGCGGGAGAGGGCTCGGTTTGTACGTGGGCAGGTGCTCGCCGAACTGGATGTACGCGGGGTGATCCAGATAGAGCTGTTGCCTGCCGGTGAGCGTGCGCCAAGGCACGAGCTTCTCGACGTTGTAGGTGTAGGCCGAATACGCGCGGCCTCCGTCCGTGAGGCCGGACCAAATAGGGCTGTTCAAGAGCCGCCGGGGCTGCGCTTGAAGGGCCTTGTAGTTGTTGCGGATCGCGCGCGCCCCCTCGGCCAAGTCGGTGAGCGGCAGGCCCACGCGCTTCTCGACGTCTTGATACGCGCGGTACGCGAGCTCGCCGTTGGTCTCGGGCGCGAGCAGGAGCACGGCGTTCGCGGCCTCGTCGGCGAACTCGATGGATGGACAGCGCTTGCCCGAGGCGATGACCGTGGGCGCGTGCTCCACGAGCTCGTCATAGAAGTCGCTCGTCGCGTATTTGACGCCGTGCGCGCCGAGCCCGTCGCGCGCGCCCGGGCCGAGCGCGATGAAGCGCTCATAGAGAGCTACGTAGTCCCGATCGACGATGGCGATCTTGGGGCCTGTCTTGCCGGGGATGTATTCGCACTCTCCTTTGCCCCAATCGCGGATCTGGGGCTGGCTGATCTCGTCGATGGAGTCGTGTTGGAGCGGCACCATGACCGCGTCCTTGAGCGGCTCTGGCAAATGGCGCTTCGCCTGCTCGGAGGTGACCTTGGCGATGGCCTTGAAGATGTCCCAATCGGTCTTCGACTCCCAGACCGGCGGGACCGCGGCCGAGAGCGGGTGAATGAAGGAGTGGAGATCGGTCGAGTTGAGGTCGGCCTTCTCGTACCAGGTCGCCGCGGGCAAAACGATGTCCGAATAGAGCGCCGACGTGTCCATGCGGAAATTCAGGTCGACGACGAGGTCCATCTTGCCTTTGGGCGCGTGCTCGTGCCAGAGCACGTCGGCGGACTTGCCCTTGCCCGCCTCGGGGGCGATGGAGTTGTCGTGGGTGCCGAGGTAATGCCGCAAGAACAGCTCATGTCCCTTGGCGGAGGACATGATGGCGTTGCCGCGCCAAATGTACCAGACGCGGGGCCAGCTCTCGGGCGCGTCCGGGTCCTCGACGGAGAAGCGCAGATCGCGCGTGCGGATGCGCTCGGCGATGGCGGTCGCGATCTCCTCGTTGGTCTTCTTGCCTTGGCGCTTGGCCTTCGCCACGACGTCGAGGCTGTTCTCCGGGAACTGCGGGAAGAAGGGGAGCCAGCCGAGCCGAACGGCCTTGACGGCCATGTCGGCGCTGTGCGCGTCGACCAGCGGATCGCCCGTGGCCTTGTCGCCATAGGTGGTGTGGCCGGCGTCGTAGCGCCATTGATCAGAGTGCATGTAGTGCCACGAGGGCGCGTTTTGAAGCCTCGGGGTCACGCCCCAATCGCGCGCGAACGTGATCGCCGCCCACGACGCGACGGGCGCGAGCTTCTCTTGACCGACGTAGTGGTTGAGCCCGCCGCCGTTCTTACCGACGCAGCCGGTGAGCATGAGCGCGACGATGCCAGCCCTGTAGATGAGGTTATTGTGGTACCAGTGGTTGATGCCGGCGCCGATGATGATGCAGCATTTGCCGCCGGTTTTGTCGGCGGTCTGCGCCCACTCCCGCGCGAGCTGGAGGAGCGTCGCGCGGCCGACGCCCGTATAAGCCTCTTGCCAAGCGGGGGTGAAGATGGCCTCGTCCTCGTAGCTCTGTGGATAATCGCCGGGCAAGCCGCGGCCGACGCCCATCTCCGCGAAGAGCAGATCATAGACCGTCGCGACCATGACCTTGCCCTCGCCGGTCTCGATCCATCGATACGGCACGCCGCGCGACGCCGTCGCGTTGCCCGCGAAGTCGTCGAAGGCGACCATCGCGACTCCATCGCTCGTGTCGAGGAGCGAGAGCGCGGGATCGAGCTTGGATCCGTCGCTCGGATCGACGTCATCGAGGTTCCAGGCGCCGGGCTTCTTCTGCCACCTGTGGCCCACCGAGCCGCCGGGCATCCTGGGCTCGTTCGAGGTTTGGTCCCACACGAGGAGCTTCCAATCGCCGTGCTCCTCGCCTTGATATCGCTTGACGCGGTTCGCGCGGAGGAGCTGACCGGGGCGCATGGGCGCGCCGTCGTCTCCGCCCTTCGTGAGCTCGACGAGGAACGGAGCGTCGGTGTAGCGACGGGTGTAGTCGAGGAACGAAGGTGTCTTTTGCTCGTGGTGAAACTCCTTGAGGATCACGTGATTGACCGCCATCCAGAACGCGCCGTCTTGACCCGCGTTGATGGCGATCCATTGGTCCGCGTATTTGGACACTTGGCTGAAGTCGGGCGAGAAGACGACGAGCTTCGTGCCGTTGTGGCGCGCCTCGGCGACGTAGTGACAGTCCGGCGTCCTCGTCATGTTGAGGTTCGCGCCCATGACCGCGGTGAACTTGGAGTTGTACCAATCGGCGCTCTCGGCGACGTCGGTCTGCTCGCCCCAAATCTCGGGCGAGGCGGGCGGGAGATCACAATACCAGTCGTAGAAGCTGAGGTTGATGCCGCCCAGGAGCTGCAAGAAGCGCGCGCCCGCGGCGTAGCTCATCATCGACATGGCCGGGATGGGGGAGAAGCCCGCGATGCGATCCGGCCCGTGCTGTTTGATGGTGTGGATGTTGGCCGCGGCCATGATCTCGAGGACCTCATCCCAGCTCGTGCGGCGGAAGCCCCCTTTGCCGCGCGCGGCTTGGTAGCGGGCGCGGAGGGTCGCGTCGCTCTGGATGGAGGCCCACGCCTCGACGGGATCATCGTATTTGCGCCGCGCCGCGCGCCACGCGTCCGCGAGCACGCCGCGGATGTACGGGTATTTGACGCGGATGGGGCTATAGAGGTACCACGAGAACGAGATGCCGCGCTGGCAGCCCCTCGGCTCATAAGGAGGGATGGAGGGGTCGATCGACGGGTAGTCGAGCGCCTGCATCTCCCACGTGACGATGCCGTCTTTGACGTGGATGTTCCACGAGCAGCCGCCGGTGCAGTTGACGCCGTGGGTGCTGCGCACCACTTTGTCGTGCTGCCAGCGGTTACGATAGAAGTCCTCCCACGAGCGGGTCTCGGGGTCGACGATGTCTTTGATCCAGCTCATCGCTTGTCTCCCTGGGCATTCATCCGCCGTTTGAGGACGAGGTTCTTGCGCACGCCTTGGTTACGATTGCTCCACACCGCGCCGATGGCCGCGAACGAGAGGAGCGAGCCGAGCACGCCGAGGTAGAGGAAGTTTTGGTCTTTGACGCCTTGGGCGCCGGGCTGCGCCGACGCGAACAAGAAGGCTTTGATCGTGAACGCCTCGCGCTCGCGGAGGGGCTTGTCCGCGTAGAGGTTCTTCATGAGGGGGAAGGGCGTCGTCTCGAGCGCCGACGAGAGGCCTTGTTCGCCGAGCCGCGCATAGACGAGCGTGAGGTCTTTGGCGAGCGTGCCTCCGCCCATGAGCCCCACGCCCCTCGCCTCATGGCACGAGATGCACGGCGGCCCGCCCGCCGCGAGGGGCTTTGTGCCTTCGAAGAGCGCGCGCCCCTCGGCGACCTCGGCGAGCGTGGCCTCTTTGGCGGCCTTGACCTTGCCGAAGACGAGCTTACACCCACCCTTCGTGGTGCACGCGTCGATGTAGTCGATAAAGGCGCTGAGCTCCTCGTCTTTGAGGCTCTGATCGGGCATCCGCGCGCCCTTGAACTTGGTCACGAGCTCATTGGCGGCGGCGTCTCCGCCGTCGATGAGGGTGCCTGGAGAGCGGATGAACGCGGAGAGCCATTTGCGGTCACGGCGCTTGGTGGCGCCGAGGAGATCAGGACCCGCGCGGTCCCCTTCCCCGAGGGTGTGGCAGCTGCCGCACTTCTTGGCGAAGGAGACCGCGTGGGGGGGCGCCTCGGCCGCGGGGGCGTCCCCGCCCGTCTTCGGTGCGTTCGAGTCTTGTGCAGAGGCGGTTCGGGAGGCCGCGAGGCACAAGAGAAACGCGACCATCGTTGCGACCGTGTGGGGGCGACGTGTGTGGACGTTGAGGTGTCGCATGATGGGCCGTTGACGCCGGCCTTGGGGGTCCGCTCTCCAATAACGAGTAGTTATTGTTGAGAGGACCCCATGCCTTGGCGCTCCGAGCCATCGTCACAGCAACGTGCCAACCACCTGCGGAGGGGCTTTTGGGTTCGCTCTAAATCCTCAATGATTTCGTGGGCGCGTCGTCATGTTTGAGAACGCGGTGAGCGGGGCGTTCTCAAGATTGAGAAAGGGCCGTAAGGGAAGATGCTCCTTTTTCGCGTTTGCGCGCACCCTTTGCGTGACCCGCGCGATCCTCACTCCTCCAAGAGCCGAACGAGCCGCGCCTCGTCCACGTGATACTTCATGATCTTCCGCCCGCCGAGCTCGATCACCGGCACCTCGTGATCGTATTGGGCGCGCACCTCCGGCGGCGCCTCTTTGTCCAAATCGATCACGACGAGATCGAACGGGTGCGCTTGCTTCACGCGCCCGAGCGCCTCATAGGCGTCCTCGCACAAGCAACAATCCACGCGCGTGTAGAGCGTCACCGCCTTGCTCACGGCCGCTCCCCCATCACGAGGAGGCTTCGCCCAGTCCGGGGGGGTTTGGGGGGACCGGGAGGGTGGGTGAGACGGGCGAACGCACGTTCGTAGTCGGCGAACGAGCCTCCCGCCTTCACCGCCTCCATCACCGCCCTGCCCTCGGCCGCGCCGCCTTGGGCCAAGACCGCCTCGACCCAGGCCCAACGCGCGCTCGTGGACCGCACCTCGGCGCGGCCCTTGAGCCCGCGGCGCAGCCGGTCCAAACGCTTCTTGACGATTTGAATGCCCGCAAACGATGCTCCGGCGAGGGGCGTGTTGCGCTTCGGGCAAAACGGGGCGATGCCGAGCGACACGGGGACCACCTTGGACAGCTCGCTCGTAAAGGCCGCACACTCGTCGATGTCGTCGTCGGTCTCGGTCGGCACACCCACCATCAAATACAGCTTGAGCCGGTTCATCCCCGCGCCCCGCGCGAGCTCCGCCGCGCGCGCCAAGTGGTTGACCCGCGCGCGCCGCTCCAATAGCCCGCGGAGGCGCTCGCTCGCGCCGTCCATCGCCGTCGTGAGCGTGCGATACCCGGCCTTCGCCAACGCCCCCACGAACGCCTCGTTCAACCGATCCGGCCGGAGGCTGGAGAGGCCGACCTCACATCCGCGGTCCGCGAGCGAAGATACGATGTCGACGATGCGCGGGTGATCGCTCACCGCGGCGCCCACGAGCCCGACGCGCCTTGCGTCCGCGGGCACGAGGCCCAAGATGGTCTCTTTGGGCACGACCCGCATCCCGCCGTTGGTCGACCGCCGCATCACACAATAGGTGCAGCCGCGCGAACAACCACGCTCGGTCTCGATCAAGAACATGTTGGAGAGCTCGGCCTCGGGCGTGCGGATAGGCGACCACGCGGGGAGCAGCTCGTCGTCACATTGCGCGACAGGCGGCATCGCGTCGCCGTGGTAGCCCGGCACGAAGACATGAGGCATGGCCGCGAGCGCCGCGAGCGCAGCGGCCTTGTCGCCCTCGTGATCGCGAATCACGCGGAGCACGTCAATCGCGAGCGTGTCCGCCTCGCCCATCACGATGACGTCGGCGAAGACCGCGAGCGGCAGCGGGTTCGAGAACGTGAGCGGCCCGCCCGCGAGCACGATCGGGTGCTGCTCGTCGCGCGCCTCGCGGAGCGCGGGGATGCCCGACCCTTCGAGCACCTTGATGACGCCCGCGAGCTCGAGCTCATAGGCGACCGAGAGCGCGATCACCGGATACGCGCCGAGCGGATCTTCGCGCTCGTACGTGAGGGGCTTTGCGTCGCTCTCGTCGTCCGCGAGGAACGCGCGGTCCGCGCTCATCCCCGGCTCGCCCTGGATCGCGCGATAAATCTGCAAGAACCCGAGCGAGCTCATGCCCGCGCGATACGGCGACGGATACGTGAGCGCCACGCGAAATGGAGCGGTCTTTTCGAGGCGGCCCACCTCGGCCAAAAGCCGCCTCCGAATCGTCGCTTGGAGCACCTCACGCGCCATCCCCCGAGCCTCGTCCGGCTGCGCTCCGAATGCAAGCCCTTCCCTTTGACATCTTATAAGGAATGGGCCTACATGTTGCTTGGGCTCCGGGGCGCATCCTCCAATGGAGATGTGCGCGCGACGAGGAGCCCATGGCAGAGAGGATCACGTCGGGAGACACGGTAACGAGGACCGCGAGGCCCGAAGGGGATCCAAGCCGCCTCTCGCTCAGCGAGATCCCCTCGGCCTGGGACCGCTACGAGATCCTCGAGCTGCTCGGCGCGGGCGGCATGGGCAAGGTCTACAAAGCCAAAGACCGCCGCCTCAACCGCCATGTGGCGCTCAAGTTCATCCGCGAGAACGACCCGGATCTCGTCGGGCGCTTCTTTCGAGAGGCCGAGTCCCAAGCCAAGATCGATCACGAGAACATCTGCAAGGTCTATGAGGTGGGCGAGGTCCAAGGCAAACCCTACATCGCCATGCAGCACATCGCGGGCGAGTCGCTCAAGGCCGCCAAAGCCTCGCTCACGATCACCCAGAAGCTCAGCGTGATGATCGACGTCTGCGCGGCGCTCCACGCCGCCCACGAGGGCGGCCTCATCCACCGCGACATCAAGCCTGCGAACATCATGATTGAACGCGCCGCGACGGGCGCCCTGCGCCCATCGGTGCTCGATTTCGGCCTCGCCCGCGAGGTGCGCAGCGCCGAGACGTGGAGCAGCAACATGGAAGGGACCCCCGCGTACATGGCCCCTGAGCAGGCCCGCGGCTCCCCGCTCGATCGCCGCACCGACGTCTATGGCCTCGGCGCCACGCTCTATGACCTGCTCGCGGGCAGACCACCGTACGTTGGCGCGACGAGCGTCGAGGTCATCTTGGCGCTCGCCTTCGAGGAGGTCCCGCGGCTCCGCGCGATCGAGCCCAAGGTCCCTCACGAGGTCGAGCTCATCGTCATGAAGTGCCTCGACCGCGACCCCGCGCGCCGCTACCCCACGGCCAAGGCGCTGGCCGACGACCTGAATCGTTATCTGCAAGGAGAGCCCGTCGAGGCGAGGGCCGCGACGATCGGATACGTGCTCGCCAAGAAGGCGAAGAAGCACAAAGCGTTCGTCGCGATCTCCCTCTTCGCGCTCGTCGCCGTCAGCGTCGCCGCGAGCTTCGCGCTCCGCGCCCGCCTGCGCGCGACGGCGGAGGCCGAGCTGGCGCACGAGCTCGGTCAGAACATCAAAGGCGTGGAGCTGTTCATGGCGTATGCGCGCGCCCTCCCCCGCCACGACACGACGCACGAGAAGGCGCTGATCCGCGCGCAGATCAACCAAATCGATGATCGCATGAAGGCGAGCGGCGCCGTCGCCGAGGGGCCTTGTCACTACGCGGTCGGGCGCGGCCTCATCGTGCTCGGCAAGCCCGAGGACGCCCTCCGTCGCTTCGAAGAGGCGTGGGCGCGCGGCTATCGCACCGCCGAGGTCGAGCTCGGGATGGGCCGCGCGCTCGGCGCGCTCTACACACGCAGGCTCAACGACGCGCAACGCATCACCGACCCCGCGCAGCGCGACGCCGAGAGGAGGCGCGCGGAGCAACGTTATCTCGCCCCCGCGCTCACGAGGCTCGCGCGCGGGGGCGCGTCCATCTTGAGCTCGCCGGCCTACACCGATGGTCTCATCGCCTTTTATCGCGGAGAGCTCGACACCGCGTCCGAGCGCGCGCGCGCCGCGCTCGCCGAGGCGCCTTGGCTCTATGAGGCCATCGCGCTCACGGGGGACGTCCACCACGCGCGGGGCGTCGCCGCGCAGGACCGCGCGGATCCCGACGCCGCGACGAGCCATTTCCTGCGCGCCGTGGAGGCGTATCGGCGCGCGCAGGAGATGGCGAGGAGCGACGCGGCCCTCTACGATCGAGAGGCCGAGTCGTGGACACAGATGATGGAGATTACGCTCCTGCGCGGAGAGGCCCCGGGCGAGAGGCTCGATCGGCTCTTGTCGGCGTGCGACAAGGCGCTTGAGATCGACCCTAACCTGCCCGGCGTGCGCACCAAGAAATCGCTCGCCCACCTGCGCGCCGCCATCAGCGCCATCCTGCGCGGCAAAGAGCACGAGGAGCTGCTCAACACCGCCATCGACGAGGGCAAGAAGGCCATCAACGCCGATCCGCGCGACTGGATGGCCCATGAGACGTTGGGCTCCGCGGAGGTGCTCTTGGGCGATCGCGTGGCCCTGCGCGGCGGCGATCCGAGCCCCTTGTGGGGTCACGCGCTGAGCGTGCTCGAACGCGCGGTGGAGCTGAACCCCAACTTCGCGTGGGGGTGGAACGATCTCGGGCTCGTTTATGTGAGCTTCGGGCAGCGGAGGGCGAGGCAAGGACAAGACCCCAGCGCCGACCTCGATCGCGGCATCAGCCTCTTGGCGCGGGCGGCGACCATCGACCCCGGCTATCCGTTCCCGCTCCTCAACATCTGTTACGCGGAGCTCGTCCGAGGGCGCCACGAGCTGCGCTTGGGCGCCTCGCCGCGCGCGTCGGTGGAGCGCGCGCTCGCGTCGTGCGAGCACGGGATGATCATCTCTGCGCCCTCGCCGGACGTCTACGCGAACATCGGTGTCGCTCGCCTCCTCCTCGCGGAGCACCTCATGGCGGTCGGGGCCGACCCCAAGAAGGAGATCGCCTTCGCCATCGACGCGGCGGCGGACGCGCTCGACGTCACCCCCTCTCACGTGGAGTCGTTTTGGGTGGAGGCGCGCGCCAACCTCCTCTTGGGTCAACACGAGCTGTCCATCGGCGCCGATCCCGGGCAGAGCATCGAACGAGGCAAAGCGCTCATCGCGAGGGCGATCGAGCTCGCGCCGGACGAGACGGAGTGCAGGCTCACCTCGGCGGAGCTTTGTTTGACCGAGGCGCTCTGGATCACGCGACGGAACGAAGATCCTTCAAAGGCCTTTGCGCGCGCGTTCGCCGAGAGCGCGCGCGCCGTCGCGAAGAGCCCCGGCGATCCTGACGTGTTCCGCGTCGAGGCCGAAATTTACGCGGCGAAGGTGATGAGCGCGAAGGATCGCGACGTCCGCGTGGCGGACATCCGCAGCGGGATCGAGGCCGCCGAGCGCGCCCTCGCGGGCAATCCGCTCTTCGCCCGCGCTCACGCGGCGCTCGGCAAGCTCCGTTTGAGCGAGGCGCGGGCGACGGGCGCGAGGGACGCGCTGCCGCGCGCCAAAGCCTCCTTCGCGCGCGCCATCGAGCTATCGCCCGGGCTCTCCGCCGAGCTCTCTTCGCTCCTCGCGGAGGCGTCGAAGTAATCGCCTCAACCGTTCTTGCCTCGCTTGTCACGGCGGGTGGGAGGGGGCAAATCCACAGGCTTGCCTTTGTCCTCCGCCTTGCCTTTGTCGCCCGGTTTGGGCTCTTCGGGCTTCGGAGCGGGCTTGGGCTCTTCGGGCTTCGGAGCGGGCT
>CAYTJL010000014.1:15530-20954 GCA_964437785.1 uncultured Polyangiaceae bacterium | reverse complement strand
GCTTCGGAGCGGGCTTGGGCTCTTCGGGCTTCGGAGCGGGCTTGGGCTCTTCGGGCTTCGGAGCGGGCTTGGGCTCTTCGGGGGGAGGCGCCCCATCCACGGTCGCGGCGCGCGACGGCGCCGCCCCCGTGAGCCCGATGAACATTCGCTCGACGCTGGCCTCGTGGACCTTACCCATGCTCGACCTCCTGCTCTCTCCCCCTTTGAGGGGCGAAGACAAAGTTCGTTCCTCGCCCGCCGTGACGTGAGAGGACCCCCTCTATCATGGTGGGGCATCCGCGCGGAGCCCCATCATCGTTCAACGAAGCCGGTAATCGGACGTGCCCACAGGGTGCATGGACGTCCATGCAGCGCTGAATGGAGCACCCCGCAGCCAGAAGGCCGAAAGACGGCGTGCCCCCCTCCGCAGCATCGATTTCGGCGCGGCGGCCGGGCGAACGGAGGAATCGAGTCGTTCAAGGCCCTTGGTACGATGTTTGATGAAGAGCCCGCGAGCCTTCGATCGACCTTGGTCGGCAGGGGAGAGATGCCATGAACGAACGGACGCGACGCACGGGCGTGTGGCGTTGGAACGAGGAGCGCCGGCTCCGCGCGTGGGAGCTCATCCAAAAGGGATGGACACAACAACGCATCGCCGCGGCGCTCGGGGTCACCCAGAGCTCCGTGAGCCAATGGGTGGCGCGGGCGCGAAAAGGGGGCACGGAGGCGCTCAAGAATCG
Source organism: uncultured Polyangiaceae bacterium (assembly GCA_964437785.1). Taxonomy (GTDB): domain Bacteria; phylum Myxococcota_A; class Polyangia; order Polyangiales; family Polyangiaceae; genus CAYTJL01. Next base: position 20,235 of record CAYTJL010000014.1, on the reverse strand, counting down.
AAAGCCCAAGGGCCGCACGTCGCAGCTCTCGCCGGATCAGCGCGCGGGGCTGCTCGAGCGCCTCGCCGAGGGCCCGGAGCGCTTCGGCTTCGACGGAGACAACTGGACCTTGGCGCGCGTCGCGAAGGTGATTGAGCAGGAGTTCGGCGTCACGTACCAGAGGAGCCAAGTGTGCCGGATCCTCAAGGCGAGCGGCTGGAGCGGCCGGCGCGCCGAGGCGGCGTGAGCGATGTCAAGGGGATGAAGAGGGACCCGCGCGGCGCGCGGCGGACGCGCGGCGAGGCGCCGCGAACATGGATGTCAACGGGAACGGTCGCGCGCCGGATGGCCGGGTCATCGAGATATTAGCGGGGCTAATGGATCTTCATGGAATGGTTGATGATTCGATATCACGCAACGATGATCGGCGCGCCGGCCCCCCGCCTGGGTCCTTTACGCGCTCGATCCGCGCGTGATACCCACGGCTCTGTCGGAGACAGCGGGAGATATCATGATCCACGACCTCGATGACACGATCGCGGAGCTGCTCCATACGCGCGCGCTCCCGGGCTCGACCCTGGCCGGCGCCGCCGTGAGCTTCGAATTGCCGGACGCCACGTGGCGCGGCCAGCTCTCGGGGCTCACCGTGAATTGTTATCTCTACGACGTCCACGAGAACGTGGCGATGCGCACCGAACAACCGCTGATCGTGCGGAGCGCGGACAAGACCAAGGCCGCCCGCGTCCGCCCGCCGGTGAGGATCGATTGCACCTATTGCATCACCGCGTGGAGCATCGCCGCGTCGGGCGCGGCGCACGAGGAGCACAAGCTCTTGAGCGAGGTGCTCGTCGTGCTCCTCAACAACCCGTCGGTGCCGAGCGACGTGCTGCAAGGCGGGCTGGTGAGCCAGGTCCCGCCGTATCCGACGGTGATCGCGTCGAGGGAGGGCACGGCCAAGACTCACCCCGAGTTTTGGCACGCGCTCGATCAAAAGCTGAAGCCCTCGTTGAACTACGTCGTCACCCTGGCCATGTTGCTCGACGGCGTGCCGACACCCACGAACGAGGTTGTCGCGGGGGTGACGAGGAACGGTGAGGTCGAGCCCAAGCTCGGCCTCACGGTCGAGCAAGAGAGCTGATCCGAGGCCGCGCGTGCGGCGCAGACCGAGGTCCATCGTAAGGAGGAGAATATGAATCTGGTCGGAATCAACCTGGTCGAGGTCAATGGCCGCGCGACCCCCAGCATCCAAGGAGCTGCGACGTCGGTCGCAGCGCTGTTGGTGTGGTCGCAGCGCGGGCCCGAGGGCAAGGCCTATCGTATCATGAGCTTCGCGCAATACCTCGAGCGCTTCGGCGGCTACACCGCCGGATCGAACGGCGCATACGCGATGAAGGGGTTCTTCGACAACGGCGGCGGCGTCGCCTACGTCGCGCGCGTGCTCAAGAGCGACGCGGCGCCGTCCACGCTCACCATCACGACCGGCGGCGGGAGCCCGACGAACCTCTTTACGCTGACGGCGGGGACGCGCGGGGACGTCGACAAGGGCGCGTGGAGCAAAGGCATCAAGGACGCCGCCGGCAAGAAGACCGGGGTGTGGGTCAAGGTCGACGTCCCGAGCGGCTACGCGGCGGGGAGCTTCCGCATCACCGTGCTCTACAACGACAAGGTCGTCGAGGTCTGGGAGAAGCTCAAGCTCGGCGGCACCGCCGCGGAGAGCCCCGCGAGCCTCAACAACGAGCTCACCGGCTCATCGTACCTCACGGTGAGCAACGTCGCCGCGAGCGGCACGCCCGCGGCGACGGCTTCGACCGACGACAACTTCGTCGGTCTCGCGGGCGGCGCCGACGGCGGCGCCCCTGGAGGCACGGAGTACGCGAACGCGTTCCCGATCTTCGACGCGTATGACATTCAGCTCCTCGCGTGCCCGGAGACCGACGATCTGGGCATCGCCGAGAGCGCGATCACGTATTGCGCCGGCCGCGGAGACTGCATGTTCATCGGTCACGTGACCGACAACACGAGCCCTTCTCAGGCGTCCTCCTACGCGACCGCGCTCCGGGGCGACAAGGTGTATGGCGCGCTCTATTACCCCTTCATCAACGTGCTCGATCCGCTCGGCACCACGCGCTGGATCCCGCCGACGGGGCACGTGATGGGGGTCTACGCGCGCACCGATCAGGAGCGCGGCGTGTGGAAGGCGCCCGCGGGCAACGAGGCTCAGCTCCGCGGCGCGCTCGCGACGCGCAGGGCGATGAGCGACGCCGAGCTCACCACGCTGGTGCGCGACGGCGGCGTCAACGGGATCCGCGCCCTCCCGGGGCTCGGCATCATCGCGGACAGCTCACGCACGTTGAGCTCGAACCCGCTCTGGCTCTACGTCAACGTCCGGCTGCTCTTCAACTTCGTGAAGACGTCGCTCAAATACGGCCTCCGCTGGGTGGTGCAGGAGCCGAACGACGACAAGCTCTGGAAGAAGGTGAAGCACAACTCGGTGACGCCCTTCCTCATGGGCCTTTGGCGGCGCGGCGCCTTTGGGCCGGGGAGCCCCGAGAGCGTGTTCTCCGTCAAGGTCGACGCAGACAACAACCCCCCTGCGTCCATCCAACAAGGCATCCTCAACATCGAGGTGTACTTCTACCCGTCGCGCCCCGCCGAGACGATCGTCATCACGGTCGGCCAGCAGGACGGCGGCGCGCAGACCGGGGAGTCGTGATCTCCGCGTGAGCGGATAGGAGGAGACGAGTCATGGCGAACGTGGATTTCACAGAGGCGTATCGAACGCATGAGTTCGAGATCGAGATCGAGGGGATCGCGAGCCCCAACATCACCAAGGTCAGCGGGCTCTCGGACGGCGAGGTCGACGCGATCGATCAGCCCGACGGCGGCTCCAACATCACGCACAAGATCAGCTCCGAGCTGATGAAGTTCAGCGACATCACGCTGGAGCGCAACATGGATGGGAGCAAGGCCGACACGGACTTCCGCGCCTGGTTCCAGACCATGTTCAGCATCGACGGGCGCGGCGTCGGCTCGTCGCGGCACCGCCGCAACGGCGCGATCGTCAAGAAGCAGTTCGGGAGCGAGGTGATGCGCTTCGTCTTCGAGGGCGCGTGGATCAAGTCGTCGAAGTTCTCGGACCTCGACGCCGCGTCCTCGGGGCTCATGAAGCAGACCATCGTGCTCGCCATCGAGCGCATGTATCGCGTCTGAGGCGGAGGAGGAGAGACGATGACCCCGGTCGTGATGGAGCGTGAGGTGACCCTGCCCGTGGGCCGCGTGGACGGCGCCGGGAAGGTGCATAAGTCGGCCGTCATCCGCAAGATGACAGGGCACGACGAGGCGCTCCTCTACGACCCGGAGCTGTCCGGCGCGGCGCTCGTGACCGAGCTCCTCAAGGGGTGTCTGATCCGATTGGGGGGCGCGTCGCCGGTGACGTCCGAGATGGTCTCGGGCCTCTATTCGGCCGATCGCGCCTACCTGCTCGTCGAGATCCGGCGCTTCTCGCTCGGTGACAGGGTCGATATGACGGCCTCCTGCCCCGGCTGCAAGGCCGAGATGGATCTCACGTGGGATCTCGGCGCGCTCGACGTGAAGAGGCACGAAGGGGACCGCGCCCCCGCGAGCGTGCCTGTCGAGCTCGACGACGGATACGTCGATCGCGACGGGTCGCGCCACAGCTCGCTGTGGCTCAGGCTCCCTCGCGGCGCGGACGAAGAGGCGGCGTCCCCCGTCGCGGAGCGCGGCGACGCGCTCCGCGCGAGGGACATCCTCACGCTGCGATGCATCGAGTCGTTCGGCTCGCTGCCGCGCGCGGCGATCGAGGGATACGGCATCAAGATCGTGCGTGATCTGACGATCGGTGACAGGCGCCGTATCTTCGGCGCGCTCGAAGGGGCGGCCCCGGGGGTGAGCCTCACGAGGAAGATAACGTGTCCGAGGTGCGAGCGAGCGTTCTCAGCCTCGCTGACGGCCTCCCATTTTTTCGGCGATGGCTAGGAGGAGCGGCTCGCCTGCGCCGGGAGCTCTTCTACCTAGCCTATCACCTGCACTGGTCGTGGTCCGAGATCATGGGCCTCGACGTGGCCGAGCGGCGCGCGTTCGTGCGCATGCTCGCGGCGCGCATCGAAGCGGAGAACGACGAGATCGAGGCGATCGAACGGCGCATGGCGCGCGGTGAAGAGAGACGATGAGCGAACGAAACGACAAGAGCGCTGCGATCGACGTGGGTCGCTCGATCGAGCCCGGGGAAGGCCTCGGCGCGATGATCGGTTGGGCGGCGCGGGCGGCGCTGCCCAAGGCCGGGGCCGCGGGCGGCTCATCGCTCCTCGCGACGCACGTCACGGCGCCCTCGTTGAGCGGGCTCCTGCCGCTCGGGATCGAGCGCCCGGCGCCCGGGGAGGGCGCTTTGGAAGAGTCGATGTTTCGCCGACGCGCGCCGGGCGACCTCCGCGCTCAACCCTCCTCCGAGGCGGCGCCCTTCGCCCCTGCAGGCCGCGACGCCGGGCGATCCGCGGCCGTTCGCGCGAGCGAGGGTGATCGGGGAGAGCCGATGTCGGTGCCCGGGGTGCTCGCCTTTCACGAGAGGGCGCGCGTCCCTCCCGTCGCGGCCCCCCTCACGCGGGATCCTGCGCCGATCGGCGGAGCGATCCCGTGGGAGCGGAGCGGAGAGGCGCCCCGCGAGATGCCTTTGCGCGAGATGCCTTTGCGCGAGATGCCTTTGCGCGAG
>CAYTJL010000014.1:0-15430 GCA_964437785.1 uncultured Polyangiaceae bacterium | reverse complement strand
GCCCCGCGAGATGCCTTTGCGCGAGATGCCTTTGCGCGAGATGCCTTTGCGCGAGATGCCTTTGCGCGAGGTGACCTCACGAGGGGTGACGCTGCGCGAGCGGCCTTCGGGTGAGGCGCCCTCGCGTGAGATGCCTTTGCGCGCGCCGGGCGCGGCGGCCCGGAGCGAGATGGCTTTGGGCGCGGCGGAGGCGGGCGCAGCAGGGGCGCCCCCGCGACGAGGCGCCTTCGCGGAGCCGGCGTTGCCCGAGCGATCGAGCGGCGCAGCGCGGCGCGGGGGCGCGGCGCGCGAGATGCCTTTGCACGACCCGGCCAAGGAGCCCGAGCGCTCCGAAGCCAAAGAGACCGCGCTGCCCCCGATCGTCGACGGGCCGCAGGCGGCGGTTCGAGGAGCGATGAGGATCGGCGCCCGCGTCGAGGAGATGGTCCTCGTCCGGGTGCGTGAGGAGGTGCGGCAGCGAGCGGCGGAGAGCGCGCGCTCGACGGCGCGCGACGCGGAGCCAAAGGGCGCCTCGCCGCGTGACGCGATGAGCGCGCCGCCGCGGCTGGATCACGCGGCGATCCGCTCGATCGCCGAGGAGCTCCGCGCGATGGACGCGGAGGATCGGTTTCGGAGCGGCCTTATTCGTTGAGGAGAGGTGGGAGACATGAGCTTTGCCCCGGTGCAGCGAGGTTATCTGGCGAGCGTGGACATGACCCCACGCATCGTGGTGCCGTTCCAGTTCAACCCGGCGTCCATCTCGGACAACCGCGCGGTGTCGTACGCCGACCGCAGCGCCATCGACGCTCCGGGGAAGGTCTATACGGGCGCCGGAGCGCGCACGATCTCGTTCAACCTGAAGTTCTATGAGGACGCGGTCGAGCTGCCGCTGGGGCGCCCCGGGTACAACGCGGCCGAGCACGCGCTCGCCAAGCTCCGCATGTTCCTTTACCCGCGCGAGGATGATTGGACGAGCCTCGACAAGGCCCCTCTCGCGGGCTCGGGCGGGCGCAGGCTCGTCGCGCCGCCGAGGTGTTATTTCGGCTTCGGCGCCAAGATCCTGGAGTGCGTCTTGACCGATCTCAAGACGACGGAGGCGCAATACAACCACGCGCTCGCGCCTATCCAGGTCGAGGCGAACGTCACGCTCCACGTCATCGAGGACGCGGAGAACAACCTCGCCCGCGCCGAGCGCGCGGCCCGAAAATTCTTGGCGATGAGCTGAGGAGGTGAGCGATGAGCACGTCCGTCTTCTCTCGGTATCGCGGGCTCGGGACCATCGAGGCACGAGGTGAGGTGACGCTCCCGATCCGCGCGACCAAGGCGCTCCGCGGGGCCGACTCCATCCTTCACGTGGTGACGAGCGGAGAGTCGCTCGACCAGCTCGCGCTGCGTTATTACGGGAACGAGGAGCTGTGGTGGCGCATCGCGGACGCGAACCCCGCGCGGCTCCCGCTCGATCTCTCGCCGGGCGAGACGATCGTGATCCCGCCGCTCACCCTGGTGACAAGGACCTGAGGAATCGAGGCGCACGTGGGAACGAGCATCTTTTATCGGGTGGAGGTCAAGGCGGGCGCCGCGTCGCTCGACGTCTCGCCCGACATCATCTCTCTGAGCCTCGATCAGCGCGAGGTCGGGCCTGACCAGCTCTCGCTCCAGCTCGAGGACCCTCACGCGGTCTTGGGTCACGCGCTGCGGGAGGGCTCGCTCGTCGAGGTGGAGCTCGGCACCGGCGACGAGAGCGCGATCCTCTTCCGAGGGAAGATTTATCAGACCGCGATCTCGCTCCCGGAGCGCGGGGTCGCGACCGTCACGCTCACCGCTTATGACGGCCTGATGGAGCTCGGGCTCACGGAGGTCGACGCGGTCCACGAGTCTCCGCTCTTCGATTGCGTGGGCAAGGCGCTCGGGAACAGCTTCCACGACGTCGACTACGACGTCAGCAAGAGGATCTCGTTTCAAAAGGTCCCTTGCGTCCAGCGCCGCGAGACCAACCTGCACTTCCTTCAACGGCTCGCCCGCGCGACAGGGTGCCTGCTCTTCGTCCGGCCCGGCGCGACCGCCGGGGCTGACACGGTGTGCTTCGTCGAGCGCGCGAAGGTGGTCAAGAGCAACGCCGACATCACCCTCACCTACGGTCGCCCGAACGCCGCGAACCCGCTGCTCCACTTGCAAGCCAAGGCATCCATCTCCGGGATCAAGCCGCCTACGCGCTTTGTCTCGCTCGACGAAGAGGGCGCCAAGGTCACGGAGGACGCGGGGACGAAGGACGCGATGAGCATCGATGACGAGCTCTTCACCGAGGGGCTCGGCGCGCTCGAGCTCCGCGACGCGCGCCGCGCGCAGGCGATCCGGCGCCTCGCCGCGAGCGCCGCCGAAGAGCGGAGATCGCTCGTTCGCGAGGTCTCCGACTATGTCCATCGGGGGCTCGCGGGGTCGGCCAAAGACGCCGAAGTGCGGGAGATCGCGAGCGCCGAGGGCGGGCCGAGCGAGAGCGGGTTGGAGGCGTCGGGCGTCGCCGAGGGCCGCCACAAGCTCACCGCGAGGACGACGGTGAAGATCGAGAACGTGCGCGGCTTCACCGGGACGTGGCTCCTCACGAGCGCGCGCCACGTGCTCGACAAACAGGGTTATCGCACCGAGATCCAGTGCCGGAGGTGATCACGTGGAGTCGCTCAACCAAGACCCCTTGTTCGGGAAATACTCGGCGCGCGTCACCGCGGACGGGGCGGACGACGACGGCCGCATCCAAGTGGAGCTGACCGCGATCCTCCACGACGGAGCGCCGGCGAAGATGCGCGCGATGCCGTGCTTCTCGCCCGGCGTCTTCTTCCTCCCGAGGAAGGGAGATGAGGTGTGGGTCGAGTTCGAAGGCGGCGATCCGCGCAAACCCATCTGGAGCGGCGTCCACCGGAGGACCGGCGGCAAAGGCAACTTCAAGGCGGCCAAGGGTGATGAGGGGGCGGTCGTGATTCAATGCGGAGACAGCACGATCGTGATGAAGAAGGACAGCATCGAGCTCAAATGCGGCCAAAGCACGCTCGTGCTCGAGAAGGACAAAGCCAGCATCAAGACCGGGCAGAGCTCGCTCGCGCTGGAGCAGACGAGCCTCGCCGCCGCGTGCGTGCAGCACAAGCTCGCGATGGATCCTGGCGGGACGACGATCACGAGCCAAGCGGGGACGCCATCTCCCATCTTCCTCAACCCTTATGGCGTGCTCCCGCTCCTCGTGAGCCACGTCCACGTGCCTCCGGTCCCGAGCCCCACGCTCGCGACGCTCGCGGGCATGCTCCCTAATTTGAGCTCCAAGTGACGAGGGAAGGAGACGGACCATGGGTGAGCTGATTCGAGGTTTCGCGTTCCCTTTCCGGTTCGACCCGGCGAGCGGGCGCGTCGCGACGGCGAGCGGAGATGACAAGATCCGCCAAAACATCATCCACGTCGTGCTCACGGCGGTGGGCGAGCGGCCGATGCGAAGGGCCTTTGGCGGCGGCGCGCGGCGCCTGCTCCACGAGCCCATCGACGACGCGCTCCTCGCCATCACGCGGCGCGAGATCGGGCGCGCGGTGGAGGAGCACGAGCCGCGCGTGGAGATCCGCGGGGTGGATGTCTCACAAGAGGGCGCGACCCTCTTTGTCACGATTCACTATGTCGTGTTGCGGACGCGGGCGCCGGGCGAGGCGACCGTGGCCATCGGCGCGCGCTGAGGAGCAGAGGAGAGGCCATGACGACCATCGGGCGACCGCGGATCGATTACACGAGCAGGGACTTCGAGGCGCTTCGCGCGGCGATGTTGGAGCTCTCGCGCGAGGAGCTGCCGGAGTGGACCGACCACGCGACGAGCGACGTCGGCGTGATGTTGGTCGAGCTGTTTGCTTATCTCGGAGACGCGCTCTTCTACCATCAAGACAGGATCGCGGCCGAGAGCTACCTCGGCACCGCCGCGGAGCGCCGGAGCGTGCTCGACATGCTCCGCCTCATCGGCTACGAGCTGCGGCCCCCGGCGGCGGCGACCGCGGATCTCACGCTCTATTTCGAGGGATCGTCGGGCACGGTGACCATCCCCAAAGACGCGGAGTTCCGCACGCTCGCGGAGGTCACCGGAGAGCCCATTTATTACGCGTACGTGCGCCCGGCGCTCACGATCGACCTCGCGACCCTGCCCCCGGGGCAAGGGTCTTTGGCCGCCTATCGTGTGTATCGCTGGCTCCCCGTGGTCGAGAGCGCGCCGGGCGCGATCGCGGACGAGGTGCTCGCGTCCTCGGACGGCAGCGCGGGGCAGCGTCATCAGCTCTCGCGATCACCCCTCATCGACGACACGTTGGTGGTCCGCGTGGACGAGGGCGCGAGCCCCAAAGCATGGACGCGCGTGCAGAGCCTCTTCGCGTCCGGCCCCTCGGACGAGCACTACGTCGTGCGGAGGGACGAGCGCGACGCGGCGTTCATCGAATTCGGCGACAACAAACACGGTAAGATCCCGCGGCGGGGGCGGAGCAACGTCACGGCGAGCTACCGCGCGGGCGGCGGAGCGCGAGGCAACGTGAAGGCCGGCGCGATCAGCAAGATGGTGACGGACATCCCCGGTCTCAAGCTGATCGCGAACGAGCGGCCTTCGAGCGGCGGCACGGATCCCGAGCCCATCCGCGACGCCGTCGAGCGCGCGCCGCGCCAATTCCGCGCGATGGATCGCGCGGTGACGGCCTCGGACTACGAGGCTCACGCGCTCACGTTCGGCGTCGCCAAGGCGCGCGCCAAGGCCGCGACGTGGAACCGGACGGCGCTCGTCATCGCGCCCGCAGGCGGCGGCTACGCGAGCGACACCTTCAAGGCGGATCTCCTCCAATACTTCGAGTCGAAGCGGCTCGTCACGTCGATCCTCGACATTCGAGATCCTGAGTACGTGCGGCTCGACGTCGGCTGCAACATCATCGTGGAGCCTTATTTCACCGAGGGCCAAATCAAGCAGGAGGTCGAGGCGGCGATCCGCGCGCTCTGGTCGTTCGAGCGCGTGCGCTTCGAGGACACGCTCTATCTCTCCAAGCTCTATGAAGCCATCGAGTCGGTCGAAGGGGTCAAGGGCGCGAACGTGTCGATCCTCCGCCGCGCCGAGGACACCACCGCTCCCGCGCTCCCGACGAGCGGTAAGCTCGTCTTTGGAGCGTTGGAGATCCCGGTCATCGCGACGTTGACCATCACCGTGGGCGAGGGGCAGCGATGATCTCGGACCTCCGCGCGCGACCTCACCTCCGAGGCGGGAGGATCGACCTCGATTGTTCGTTCGAGGGGACCGACCCCCGGCCTGGGCTCAAGCTCCTTCGCCGCCGCGGCGATGATCCGGTGATCCGCGAGGGCGCCGAGGACGAGGGCCTCGCGCTCTTCGACCTCGCCGCGCTCTTCGAGGCGGAGAGCGCCCCGTGGGCGAAGATCGACAAGCTGCTCTTCTTGACCACGAACAGCCCTGCAGAGGGCGGTTTGGTGGAGGCCGAGCTCGCGCTCTACGAGGGCGCTTTGGGCGCGCGCCGCGCGGTCGTGAAGGTCTATGATCGGGCGGCCGCGACGACCCGTGTCTCCACCATCACCGGCGTCACCGGGGTCGTGACGACGCCCTCGGGCGCGGCGCTCGACGAGGCCGCGAGCATCGACATCCAAGCGCCGAGCGGCGGCGTGCTCGCGATCTCGGCGGGCGTCGTCACGTGGACCGCGACGGGCCAAACGCCGATCACCGCCGGCTTCGATCTCCGGGAGATCCAGGTCACGACATCGCTCCTCACCACCGCGCCTCCGACGCGCCTCCGCGCGGAATTCACGACCCGCATCGGGGCGGACACCCTCTCGGTCCTCACCTTCGAAGAGGGCCCGCTCGACGACGCGGGGCGCTCCATCCGCGCCATCACCCTCCGCGACGAGGCGCCGTCCAAACGGCCCTCCGCCGCGCCCACCGGCCTCGAAGCAGGGGAGATGTTCTGTTACACGCTCTATCAATCACCGTCCTTCGCGGAGCGCGTGTGGAGCACCGCGCGCGGGATGCACGCCGAGATCAGGGCGACGGGCAGGCACGGGACGAACGAGCGCTTGGTCTCGCTCCTGCCCGAGGCTCATCGCATGAACGACGAGGGCGGGCAGCTCCGCCGGTTCCTCGGGATCTTCGGCGCGGCCTTCGATCAGGCGATGAGCGGCGCGCGCGGGCTCGCCGGCCGACAAGACGTCTTCGCGGCGCCGCCCGCCGCGCTCACCCCGCTCTCGCGCTGGATCGGTTGGGAGCCGGATCAAACCTCTCCTTCGCGGCGGCGGCGGCAAGACCTCCTCTTCACGCCGGAGGTCTACAGCACCGTCGGCACGGTGCGAGGCCTCGAGCGGATGGTGGAGCACATCACCGGTTGGGGCGCCGAGATCAAGGAGATGGCGCACAACGTCTTCCTCACGAACGGGAGTGAATTGGCCTCCTCGTGGGAGGTCTGCAGGGTGACGGTCGCCTTCGGGTCAGGCGGCTTCGTGCTCGTCCAAGAGAGCGCGGCGAGCGGGCCTTTTGGGGTCGACAGCGATCCTGCGATGGTGACCGTCCCCGCGGGCTCGGGGGAGGACTCGTGGCTCTTTTGGCGATCGAGCGCGCCCGGCGCGAGGGAGATTCGTTACAAGAAGGTGGGTGATCCCATCAACACCTCTCGCTCCGCGCTCGGCGCGCCGGCCGCCGGCGTGACCGACGAGGCGCCCGCCGCGGCGCTCTTCCAAGGCAAAGCGCACTTGTTCTTCGGCTCGGATCGCGGCGGCCCCATGCGGATTTGGCACGCCGCGTTCGCGGACCTCGCGACGGGCGCGCTCGACGGCGCGCCTTCGCTCGCGTCGGGCGGCCCCGGCGAGGACAAGAGCCCTGCGTGCGTCGTCGACGCGAGCGGCGACCTGCGCTTGTTCTGGAGCTCGAAGCGAAGCAATGGCACCTTCCTCATGACGCGCTCTGCCACCATGAGCAACGGAGCGCTCGTGTGGTCGGCCGAGCAAAAGCTCACGAGCGGGGGCGGGCGCGACGACGAGCCTTGTGCGGTCGTCGACCCCTCAGGGGATCTGACCCTCTTCTTCAGCCGCGACTTCGGCGACCACAGCGAGCTCTTCACCATGAAGGAGCACCAAGGTGTCTGGTCCGCGCCTACGAGCCTCACGGCGGCCATGACCGATCACGAAGGACAGCCGCTCTCGCCCGCGCGCGACGTGTCTCCCTCGGCGATCGTCTTCGCGTTCGGAGAGAGCCCCACGCCGAGGACCTTCTTGATCTTCTGTTCGAACCGCGGCGGGCGATGGCGGCTCTGGACGAGCAAGCTCGATGAGGAGCCGAAGCGCGCCGAGACGGCGGGCCAGCTGCACGGCGCCGCCGAGATCAAGGACCCTCTCATCACGCTCACGGGGAGCGGGACGACGCTCGCGATGCACATCGTATATCGCGCGCAGAGGTCGGCCAGCGCGCTGCGATCGCGCACGTGGCGCGCGAACGACCCCGACGCCGTCAAGGCGCCGAGGCCCGACGATGGTTGGCACTACGTCTATGACACCCACCGTGACAAGAACGCCTATTACGCGCGCGACGCGGTCGGCGTTTATCTCACGCCGCCGGCGGGGACCGACGTGACCGCGGCGGGCTACCTCCAGAGCGCCGAGCGCACGGTGGAGCGCGCGCGCCTCTACGTGGAGCCGTTCCAACCGCTCAACACACGAATCGTGTGGTTCGTGGAGCAGCCGCCCGGCGCGTCGCCGCGCTGGCTGTCGGTGTAAGCCCGCTCGATCCGATTGGAGCTCGAAACGACCATGGGTAACTTCACGAGAGACCCCAAAGACTGCTTGAACGAGGCCCTCGGGCGCGACGCCGTCGCGCTCCATGTGATGGAGTCGGTGCGCGTGGGGCAAGGCCCGCTCGGCGGCGAGATCCGGCGCGGGGTGCCCGTCTTGGATCGCGATCTGACGCTCATGGGGGACATCGCGGCGGAGCGCGCGCGGAGCGTCATCGCGCGCTTCTTGGAGGACGGCCCGCTCGGAGGGGGCTTCGCGATCGTCCCGATGGACGGGAACATGTACGATTTCTTCATCAAGGCAGGCTCGTTCCTCGTCAGCGGCGTCGTGTACAAGAACCCGAGCGACATCAACTATGCTTCGCAGAGCTACGGGCCTCCGGCGATCAACACGCCGGTCCCCGTGCCGGTGGAGGGAAACGAGTGGTCGCAGACGAACACCGTCTATCTCGACGCTTGGCTCGGTGAGGTGGACGAGACGTCGGACCAAGAGCTCGGCAACTTCGCCGACGTCGACGTCCAAACCTCCGTTCGCCGAAAGGCGATGTGGGCCGTGCGCGTCGCGGAGGCGACGGAGCCCGGACAGCTCCCCTCTCCGCCCGCGGGGCACACCTATGTCCCCCTCGCGATCTACGAGTGGAACGAGCAATATTCGGAGACTGGGCCCATCGCGGTGGGGAGCTTCGAAGGAAACCTGCCGCGCGCGCAGGCGGCGCTCGACAAGCTCGTCATGGACCTTCAATCCTTCGAGGACGCGCTCTCCCCAGTGGTCCACAAGGTCACTCCGCGCGCCGCCTACGTAGGGGCCGACGTCAACGTCTATGGCGACAACCTCGGCTTGGCGGTCGCGTCCCAGACGCTCGCCGGCGCGCCCATCCCGGGGCTCGCGGCGACGTCCGTGAGCAAGGCCGTCCGCGTCCCCAAGAGCGGAGCGGGCGTGATCGATCTCGCCATCACAACGGCCATGGGCCGCGTCGAAGAGCCCATCTTCGTCATGAGCAGCGCCACCCCGCAGCAGGCGGAGCTCGTCAAGGTCGAGGGGGCGAGCGGCAAGGACATCGCCGTCATGGGACGATCCGCTTGGATCGTAGGCAAAGACGGCGATCTCCTCATGTGGAGCGAGGGCAGGTTCATCCCCCTCGCGGGCGCGCCCAAGGCGGAGCGCGTCACCATCGCTCCGCACGACGAGCTGTGGATCGTGACCCCCGAGCACCACATCTACCGTCGCGCCAAGGGCCTTTGGCAGCGGATGCCCGGGCTCGCGCGGGACATCGGCGCGGGCGCGAACGGCGGCGTGTGCAAGGTGGGTGTGCAATCGGCCTTCGGCGGACACCAGCTCTCGCGCTGGTCGGGGCGCGGCTGGGAGGACATGTCGTACGGCGCCGAGCGCGTCGCGCTGGGGCCGGAGGGTGCTATTTACATCGTCGACGCCGACCGCGAGATCTTGGCCTTCGAAGGGACCAATTGGATCGCGTACGGCCACGACCTCGTCGACGTCGGCATCGGCGTCAACCGCTGGCGCCTCTACGGCGCCAACACGGCGGGGGACCTCAAGGACATTCGGCTCAACGACCCGGACAGAGACGCGAACATCACCATCTTCGATCCCGCGTCGGCCCCGGGATCCACGCCGAAGAGCACCAAAGACTTCAAGTGGATCAGCGTGGCAATGGATGTCGACGACAACGTTTGGGCGATCACGCAGGACGGCGACGTGTACGTCCCCCACGTGTGATGAGAGGATATCATGGCGAGCTTCTCCAAAGAGCCTACCGAGGCGGTCCGCAAAGGTCGTGAGCAAGGATACGTCAGCGTCGCGTTCGAACAGGGCGTCCCCGTGTTGGATCGGGACCTCAACCTGCTCGGCGCGTTGCCCCTCGAAGCGACGAGCGCGACGCTCGACGAGCTCATCGGCGCGGGCGCCGACGCGTCGCGCGAGGGGTTCGGCATCAGCGCGCTGCCGTCGGGCGACGAGAACGACTTCCTGATCGCGACAGGGGTCCTGTCGCTCCCCGGCGTCTCGGTCGAGAACCGCACGGAGATGCGTTATTCGCGACAAGACCCCTCGCCGCCGCCGCTCACCCCGTTCACCTTCGCGACGGATGAGCGCGCGCGCCGTCGTGACGTGGTCTACCTCGACGCTTGGACGGAGCAGGTGGGGAGCGAGATCGACGCCGCGCTCGAGAACCGAGGCGACGTTGGCATCGAGACCTCGATGCGGAGACGCTCGCGGTGGCGCGTGCGGGTCGCCGAGGGCGCCGAGCCCCCTCCCCCCGAGGCAGGGCACGTGATCTATCCGCTGGCGGACATCGTACGGTTGGGCGACGGGCGAGGCTCGGTGATCGATCCGTGGATGATCGAGGACAGGAGGCGAGAGGCGCTCACGCTGGCGGACGCGTCGAGGCGCCTCGATCGGATCGAGGACACGCTCGCCCCCTCGATCGAGAGGGTGGTCGGGTTCAACAGCCTCGATCAAACCCCACCTTCCAGCATCGGTATCTTCGGGGATCGCTTCGACCTCGGCACGACGCCCGCGGCCATGACGCTCGGGGGCGTGGCGCTCACCCCCGTGCTCCGTGAAGAGGACTTCGGGTTCCATTATGGGCTCTCGTCGGTCAACGCCCGTGAGCGGTTCATCGCCGGGTGCGAGCTCCCCGCGTGGATCCGGCACGGCACGTTCGAGCTCGTAGTCTCGAACGAGGCGGGCAAGGCGAGGTGCGCCGTCACGGTGCTCGAGCGGTGGACCGTCGTCACCGGCTCGGGGTCGGTCCCGAGCTACTCCTACGCGTACCGGGGTTGGGCGTCGGACGTCGCTTCGAGCCCGTCGATCCAGTCGGTTTGGATCGTCGGAGACCAGCTCCAATATAACTATGGATATCCCATCCAGCGTTGGGCGGGCGGCACCTCGTGGGACAACGCCGTCGGCGTCGCGATGCGGATCGCGGTGGATCCCCAAGGGTCCCTCTGGGTCGTCACCAACGACGGCACCGTCTACTTCGGGCAATGGAACGGCACGTACGTCGGCTGGTATCCATGGTTCTCCGGGAGCTTCATCGACGTGGCCGTCGGCGCCGACGGCTCCGTGTGGCGGCTCGACGCACAGGGCATCTCCAAATACGATGGCAGCTCGTGGGGCGCGCCCATCGACGTGCCCGGCGGGGGATATCGCGTCGCCGTCGACCTCACCGGGCATCCTTGGGTCGTCACCGCGGCCC
Organism: uncultured Polyangiaceae bacterium; assembly: GCA_964437785.1. Taxonomy (GTDB): domain Bacteria; phylum Myxococcota_A; class Polyangia; order Polyangiales; family Polyangiaceae; genus CAYTJL01. The sequence goes on along the minus strand of CAYTJL010000014.1, from coordinate 4,461 downwards.
ACGAGATCAAGCGCTACGACGGCCAAACATGGGAGGCGGCGCTCCAGGGCCAAGACCCCTCGACGACGATGAAGGCCAATGACGTCGCGGTCGGGGGCGACGGCACCCTCTGGATCGTGGGCGAGCTCGGCCCGAACGGGGACGGGCGCGTCTACGCGCGACGAGGGGGCGCGTGGCACGAGAGCGACTGTTGGGGCGTGTCCATCGGCGCCGGCTCGGACGGGCGGCCTTGGGTGGTTGACGCGAACAACGTAATCCGCAGGCGGGATCTGGAGGTCACCACATGATTGCCTATCATCTCTACACCACCTCCGCCGCGGCGCGGGGCCGAGCGGTCTCGGTCGGGTACAACCCGGGCGGCGTCGCGTTCCACACCCCGGTCCCGGCGCCGAGCGATCTCGGCGCGATCGCGCTCTATCGGTATCGCGTCGGCAACGACCACATCTACACGACGGACCCGCACGACATCTCGGCGGGGACCCTCGGATCGAGCCCCAACGACATCTTCGAGACCATCGCGTGTCACCTGTACGGCTCGCCGGCGCAGGGCCGCTCACCGCTCTATGAGCTCTATCGCTGGTCGCCGTCGGATCACTTCTACACGCGGCTTGGATCCGTGTGCAAATCGGTCCACAACGGCGGCAGCTACACGTTTCGAAGGACCCATGGATTCGTGTCCGACACGGCGGAGGCGCAGCTCTATCGGGCGTACAACTCGTCGACCGGCGACCATTTTTACACGACGTCGTACGACGAGATCAGCCTCGCGACAGCCTCGGGTTACTCCATCGAGGGGCCGCCCGCCAACAACGCCGCAGAGGCGATGTACGTCCCGTCCACGCCGAACGACGTGGTGCCCGTCTATCAGCTCAAGGACCTCAGGACCGGTCGGTTCGTTTACACGACGAGCCGTGACGAGGTGACGAGGCTCATCAAGTACTCGAGCAGCATGGTCCTCTTCGAAGGCGCGGCGTTCTTCCTCTTTTCGCGGGCGGACGACGGCGCGGGCGGGCTCGGCCGAACGCCGGTTTATCTGCTCTCGAACCCGTCGCTCGAGATGCAAATTTTCACGACCTCACGTGAGGAGCGCGATCACGCCATGGGCGAGCTCGGGTTCTTGGACGCGGGCATCGCCGGCTACGCTGCGAAGGAGGCGAGCGCGACGACGAGGCCGCTCTTCGTGTGCGAGAGGGAGGCGCGGAGTCAGGTGGTGAGCGCGTCGTTTCAACCCGCGCGCGGCGAGCGCGCGTCCAACTGGCTGCTCTCCGCGGAGCGTCAATATCCCGCGGAGGCGCGGTTCTCCAAGGCGCCGAGCGACGTGCTCCGCGGCGCGCGGGAGAGCGGTTATAACGAGGTGCTGATCGCGGAGGGCGTCCCGCTGCTCGATCGCGACATCAACGCGCTCGGCGATCTCGCCGCGGCGCGGCTCTACGAGGCGTTCGAGCGCCGCTTCGGCAACGGCGCCGTCACCACGGACGCCCACGGCGACCGGGGCTTCGCGATCAAGGCCGTGAGCGAAGATCCGGTGAGCCCCGCGAACGAGGACGATTTCGTGATCTCCGCGGGCTCGTTCCTCGTCGGCGGGATCCTCATCACCTGTCCCGCCGACGTGCGGTACAGCGCGCAGGAGGCGGGGCAGGCGCCGCTCGCGCGCCCGCGCGAGGCGCAGTGGGGCGACCCTCGAAACCGCGTCGACGTCGCGTACCTCGACGTGTGGATCGAGGAGGAGAGCGGGAGCAACAACGCGTCTGACCTCGGCGCGCAGACAACGACGTTGAGCGTGCCGCGCTGGGCCGTGCGCGTCGCGGAGGGCGGCGCGCTGCCCCCGGAGCCGCGCGGTCATCGCTACTGCCCGCTCGCGGCGATCCTCCGGCCCACGCGGGGTGAGCTGCGGGGGCTCGTGAGCAACGAGCAAATCGAGGATTTGCGCGTCCGCATCCGCTCTTTGCGCGAGATCGAAGATCGCGTCGCCGCCATTCGGAGCGCGGCGCAGCTCTCGTTCGTCGACGTCAACAACAAATATATCCCGATCCAACCCGTCACCGTGACACGAGGGAACGAGATCGTCGTAACGGGTTATCGCATGCACGTCGGCAAGGCGATCGCGACGATCGACGGGCGCGAGGTGCCCGCCAAGCACGTGAGCGAGGGGTGGTTCGGCGCGGGGCTCAGGATCATCATCCCTCCGCCCATCGAGCCCGGCACCAGGTACCTCTACATCACCAACGGCTTCGGCGGAAACGGCTGGCTCCTGACGTTGAACGTCGCGACACCCTTTGTCTCCACCACGACGGTGCCCTCGCTCAAGCGTTATCCTCAAGGGGATTCGCTCACGCTCTACGGCGAGAACCTGGATCTCGCGCGCGCCATCCGGTTCAGCGCCTCGGGCAGCTCGTACGTGACGAGCGATCTCGCCGTCAGCACCAACAAGATCAAGGTGTATTACAAGCCCATGCCCGTGGGCAGCTACACCGCGTACGTCGTCACCGCGCAGGGCGCCGAGATCCAAGTGCCTATGACGATTTGGGTGGAGTGATGGCCGAGCGGCTCAGAGGGTCGGGTGTATCCGCTTCGATCGCCACGGCGATCGCGGTGCCCCTCACTCCACCAAGAGACGCTTCAACCACGCGATGAGCTCAACGGCCATCGGGGCGTTCGCGTCGAGATAGCGAGCGGTAATAGCCTGTCCCATCGGCCTCCCCGGCTGCTCCTGAATCGCCAACCACGCATGAATGCGCGCCTTGATATGGTCTTTGTCGGCGAAGCGGGCTGGACAGTCGGCTCTTGACGGAAGATCCCCAAGGAACCCATCAACCGCCGGCATGAGCTTGTCCCCCTCCGGCACCAAAAATGAGAGAAAATCCTCGAGCTTTCCAGGCAAATGATTATCAGGCATGATCCACGCCCCGAACGTTCGGCCATCGCCGAGGCTGAGGATGGTGCCTTCCCTGGCCGGCTCTGTCGGAAGCTCGACACCCGTCGTGTCCCGTAGGGCGGTCTGCAGTTGTCGCCAGCGCTTGGGCTGGTCTTCGTCGGCGTCCAATACGATCCCCAGACGCTCGAGCACATCTGGAGTTCGGAGCGCTTTGAGCCGCACGCGCGCGTTCTCGATGCGCCGGTCGATCCCGGAGATGTCCTCGACCTTGAACGTCTCCGCGACCTTGTGGTGCTGGAGCAAGGCCCAAATGACGTGCTTGTCGTTCAATCCTTCGACCAAAAGGATGCGTTTGGCGCTCATCGAATCTCGATGTGATCTTGTGTGGCGACCTTGATCTCGCGCCGATCCAAGAGCGCCGCGCCGACATCATCCCCATCGTGGTAGAGTCGAATGAGAAGTGCCTTCGTGGTCTCCGGCTGCGTCGACAGCGCTCCTTGGAAGCCTGCGACGCAATCCCACGAGTGCGTGGTAGCAAAGACCTGCACGTCGCTCTGGAGCGCGGTGGAGATGATGAAGCGCCAGAGGTCCTCCAGCGCTGAATAGTGGATGCCGTTCTCAATCTCATCGATGAGGAGGATCTTGGACGAGCGGGCGGCTTCGAGGGCGAGCGCGAAGCCGAACATCTTTCGAACACCGTCGCCGAGCGACCGAAGCGGCACAGGCTCCGATTCGCCTTCGAGCTTGACCATCACCATCCGCCTCCACTCGCCCGGGCGCTCCACCAAGCTGATCCTCTGAACAGGGACGATGATGCGGAGGCATTGAGCGACTCGCTCCTCGGCGTCCGTGAGAGAGATAGCGTCCCACCAGCTCGAGATCGCGCTCGCGGTCAACCCCGACGACGACACGAACGCGCTGGTGTCCGCCCGCGGGGCACCATCCGAGAAGGTCAGCGCTTGGAGGGAGAACGGGAAATCCGGTACGGCCTCTGGAGGCATCAATTTCTCGTCTGCGCCGCCATACGAGATGGTCAGTCCAAAGACGTGCTCGGCCGCCACCTCGAGCGTCCCCGGTGATTGTTTTGGTTGATAAATTTGCCACTCGTCGTTCCTTCGGCCACCGCCCTTCTGGAACAAGCGAGCCGACTTGATTACGAGGGTTGATTCCGGCTGATCGATCGGCCCAAGCCGCACTGCCGCTCCACCATTTGTCCCCGGCTGGCGCCGGTGAAACAGTGACTCGAGTTGCACCGTCCGCATCGGCTGTTGACTGGAGATCCGCGGAACCCGGTCGAATTCGTCGCGATCCAGCAAGAGCTCCTTGATGATCGCTGGACTGCCCTGCGCGCTGTGAAGGCGCACGGCCTCAAGCAACATCGTCTTGCCTGTGTTGTTCCGCCCGACGATGAGGTTGATTTGGCCGAGAGACGGCAAGCTGAGATGGCGAAAGGTTCTGAAGTTGTCGACCTGAAAGCTGCTCAGCATCGCAGCGGAATCCAATCACGCGCGGTAGGCGAAGTCAACAGGCAGGCTCAGAGGGTCGGGGTGTAGCTCGGATCGATCCGCTTCATCTCGGCGTGGAGC
>CAYTJL010000013.1:65890-70733 GCA_964437785.1 uncultured Polyangiaceae bacterium | reverse complement strand
GGCCCACGGATTTGACGAACACCGAAGAGCACTTCGGGAGCAAGGCGCAGCTCAAGCAGGTCGTCGACGCGGCGCACGCGCGCGGCATCAAGGTGCTGCTCGACTACGCGATGAACCACGTGCACAAAGACGCGAAGGTCTACGCCGATCACCCGGACTGGTTCTGGCCGCTCGATTACAACGGGAAATACTGCGTGTGCGGCGAGGGCTGCGACTGGAACGACGGCTACGAGCAGAAGCGCTGCTGGTTCCGCGACTACCTGCCGGACTGGAACTTCACGGTGAACGAAGCGCGCGCGTATTCGGTCGACAACGCCATCCAATGGATCACCGACACGGGCATCGACGGCTACCGGCTCGACGCCGTAAAGCACATCGAGACGCCTTGGATCAGCGATCTGCGCGCGCGCGTGCGGGCCGAGATCGAGCCCGGGAGCAAGCAGCGCTTTTACATGGTCGGCGAGACGTTCGAGTCGGGCAACCGCGACATCATCAAGAGCTACGTCAACCCGGATGCGCTCCTCGACGGGCAGTTCGACTTCCCGCTCCGCGGCGTGCTCACCGAGGTGCTGCTCCGCAGGAGCGGCACCATGTTCGACCTCGACGGCTTCCTCGCGACGAACGACACGTATTACGACCCCGGCGTGATGTCGACCTTCCTCGGCAACCACGACATCGCGCGCATCCTTCAAAACGCGCTCGATCAGCCGTGGGGCGCGTGGGACAAAGGAGACCCGTGGGGGAGCCCGCCGAGCGCGCCTGGTAACCGCGCGCCGTACGAGCGGCTCGCCGTCGGCTTCACGTTCTTGTTCACGACCAAGGGCATCCCGCTCGTGTATTACGGCGACGAGGTCGGCCTGCCCGGCGCGGGCGACCCCGACAACCGCAGGTTCATGCAGTGGAGCGGGCTCTCGGCCGATCAGCTCTTCTTGCGGACCACGATCCAAAAGCTCGGAAAGGCGCGCGCCGCGCACTCCGCGCTGTGGAAGGGCCAGCGGCTCACCGTGTCGGTGACCGACAACACGTACGGCTACAAGATGACGGACGGCGCCGACGACGTGGTGTACGTCGCGCTCAACCGCAGCGATCAGACGGCGGCCGTCGGGGGCATGCCCGCCGCGGGCCACGATTTGTTGTCCGATGCGGACGTGACCGGCCCGAACGTGACGCTGCCGCCGCGCTCGTCGATGGTGATCGTCCCCAAGTAAATCCCGTCCGCGCTCGGTCCCCGCCCGCGATCCCGATCGCGCCTCTTGAAGCGTCGCGCGCTTTCAAGTCTAGTTGCGGATCGTTGGGGGCGGCCGGAAACACGCGACGAGACGACAAGGAGCTAGAGAGGAAAATGGCGGAACGAATCGGCATCCTCGTAGGCTGGGAGCAGTCGATGCCTCAGGCCTTCATCGAGAGGTGCAACCGAGTGCCTGGCATCCACGCGGAGCTCGCGACGCTCGGCGGCACCCCTGAGCGCTTCGAGTGCCCTTACCGCGTGCTCATCGACCGCATCAGCCACGAGGTGAAGCACTATCGCTTCTACCTCAAGGCCGCGGCGCTGAGCGGGAGCTTCGTCATCAACGATCCGTTCTGGTGGAGCGCCGACGACAAATTCTTCGGCTATTCGCTCGCCTCTCGGCTCGGCGTCGCGGTGCCGCGCACGGCCATGCTCCCGCAGAAGGACTACATCCCTGCGATCGACAAGCACCGGAGCCTCCGCAACTTGGAGTTCCCGCTCGCGTGGGAGTCGATCGTCGATTACGTCAAATTCCCTGCGATTTTGAAGCCCGCGGACGGCGGCGGCTGGAAGGACGTGAGCATCGTGCGCACGCCCGGCGACCTGCTCCGCGCCTACGACGCGTCCGGCCTCAACGTGATGACGCTCCAGGAGTTCATCGATTTCGACGAGTACGTGCGCTGCATCTGCATCGGCAAAGATCGCGTGCTGCCCATCCAGTACGATCCGCGCCGCCGTTGCTACATCCACAACGAGCGCTTCCAGTGGCTCCCCAAGGAGCTCCACGATCGCATCATCGAGGACTCCATCAAGCTCAACAACGCGCTCGGCTACGACATGAACTCGGTCGAGTTCGCGATCAAAGACGGCATCCCGTACGCGATCGATTTCACGAACCCCGCGCCCGACATGCACATCGAGTCGATCTTGGAGCCGCACTTCCACACGGTCGTGGATTGGCTCGTCGACTTCTCGGTCGAGTGCGCCAAGGGCAAGCGCGGCACGCGCGACGAGTACCGTTGGGGCAAGCTCGCGGCCGAGCCCCCCGTGTCGCTGCTCGGACCTCTCGGATCCAAAGCGTGACGGCGGCCGGAGCGGGCGCCGGCCCAAAGCACCCGTGGACAGCGGCGGTCGACGAGGCGATCGACCGCTACCACGACGCGCTCACCGCGTACGTCGATCGCGGCGGAGAGGATCACCTCTCGCTCGTCGACCGCATGGTGGAGCGCGGGGCGGTGATCGCGGGGCGCCCGATCTGCTCGTTTTTGCGGCCTCACTTCATGCTCCGCAAGCAGCACGACCTCTTGGTCGAGGCGGTGCGGGGCTTCCGCGGCGCGGTGGTCAAGGCCAAAGAGGCCATCTTGGGGGACAGCGCGCTCTTCGAGATGATGGGCCTCACCGAGGGCGAAAAGAGGCTCTTCGATCACAACCCCGAGTTCAAATCGTTCGGCGTCATCACGCGCCTCGACACGTTCCTCTCGGGCGACGAGCTGTCGCTCGTCGAGCTGAACGCCGAGGGCGCGTTCGGGCTCGCGTACGCGGACAGGCTCACCGATCTGTTCGAGGGGTTTCAGCCGATGCGCGAGCTGTGCCGCGAGCGCCGTGTTTCGCCGCTCTATTCGGGCAACGCGCTCGTCGGCGCCATCCTCGACACGTGGCACGAGTTCGGCGGCACGCGCGTGCCGCGCGTCGCGGTGGTCGACTGGCAGGAGGTCGCGACGCGCGCGGAGTTCGACCTCGTCTGCGAGCGCTTTCAGCGGCACGGCATCCCCGCGCGCTTCGTCGATCCGCGCGACCTCGAGTACAAAGACGGCGAGCTCACGGCCAAGGGGCAGGGCATCGATCTCGTGTACCGGCGCGTGCTCACGAGCGAGATCCTCTCGCGCGAGGACGAGGTGAGGCCCCTCCTCGAAGCGTACAAAGCGCGCGTCGCGTGCGTCGTGAACAGCTTCCGTGCGAAGATCCTCGACAAGAAGATGCTCTTCGCGATGCTCTTCGATCCGCGCATCGACGCGCTCCTCTCGCCCGAGGAGCGCGCAGCCGTGAAGCGCTTCGTGCCGTGGACGAGGCGCGTCGCGGAGGGCAAGACCGAGGGCCCCGACGGCGCGGAGATCGACCTCCTGCCGTGGGCCGCGGATCACCGCATGGATCTCGTGCTCAAGCCCAACGACGATCTCGGCGGGCGCGGGGTCGTGGTCGGCGCCAACGTCGAGCAGAGCGTCTGGGAACGCGCGCTCCGGCTCGCGGCGATCGATCCCTCGGTCCTCGAGCGGCGCGTGCTGCCGTCGAGCGCGATGTTCCCCGAGGTCGGCGCGGCGGGCGAGCTGTTCTTCTCGCGCCGCTTCATCGAGCTCGACCCGTATCTCTTCCGCGGCGAGGTGCGCGGCGTGCTCACGCGCCTCTCCGCGACGACGCTCTGCAACGTGCTCGCCGGCGCGGGCATCGTACCCACCTTCGTGCTCGAAGATCCGTGAGGAAGCTTTATGACGACGACGGTTTCAGGTTTGCTCGACGGGCAGTTCACGCTGGGGATCGAGGAGGAGTTTCAGATCGTCCACGCCGAGACGCGTGAGCTCCGATCGTACGTGAGCCAGCTCCTCGAAGAGGGCAAGCGCAACGCGGTGCTGCGCGAGCGCGTGCGGCCCGAGATGCACCAGTCGGTCGTCGAGACCGGCACGGGCATCTGCAAGGACATCAAGCAGGCGCGCGCGGAGATCTGCGAGCTGCGCGGCATGCTCAACGACCTCGCCAAGAAGGAGGGCCTGCGCATCTGCGCGGCGGGCACCCACCCCTTCAGCGATTGGAAGAAGCAGGAGATCACCGACGGCGAGCGCTACAAAGGCATCGTCGAAGACCTGCAGGACGTCGCGCGCGCGAACCTCATCTTCGGCTTGCACGTGCACGTGGGCATCAAAGATCGCGAGACCGCGATGGCGCTCACCAACCAGGTCCGCTACTTCCTCCCGCACATCCTCGCGCTCTCCACGAGCTCGCCGTTCTGGCTCGGCCGCCCGACGGGCCTCAAGAGCACGCGCAGCGAGATCTTCAAGCGCTTCCCGCGCACGGGCATCCCCGGGAAATTCGCGTCGTACCAGTCGTTTCAGAGCTTCGTCGATCTGCTCGTCAAGACGGGCTGCATCGACAACGCCAAGAAGATCTGGTGGGACGTGCGCGCGCATCCCTTCTTCGACACGGTCGAGGTTCGCATCTGCGACATGACCACGCGCATCGACGACACCGTCGCGATCGCGGCGCTCATCCAAGCGCTGATGGGCAAGCTCTACCTGCTCTACCGGCGCAACCTCGCGTTCCGCGAGTACCCGCGCGCGCTCATCGAGGAGAACAAGTGGCGCGCGGTGCGCTACGGGCTCGACGGCCAGCTCATCGATTTTGGCAAGCAGGAGCAGGTGCCGGTGCGCCATCTCGTCGGCGAGCTGCTCGATTTCGTCGAGGAGACCGCCGAGATCTTCGACTCGCAGAGCGATCTCGATCGCATCCGCGCGATCCTCCGCGAAGGCGCGAGCGCCGATCGGCAGCTCGCGGTGTTCGCCAAGACGGGCAGCTATCAGTCCGTCGTCGATGATTTGATGGAGCAGAGCGCGCTCGGGATCTGAG